>JAYTBY010000787.1:0-2638 GCA_043736755.1 Planctomycetota bacterium
AGCACCTGCGGCAGCAGGTCTCCGCGTCGTTGGAAGGCTCCATCGGCCGAACCGTTGTAGTAGCCGGTCTCGAGGAAGAACTTCCACAGCGCGAAGAAGACTCCGACGAGCAGCAAGTTCGAGAGCGGCCCCGCGAACGCGACGATCGACATGTCGCGCCACGGATTCTTGAGGCGCCGGAAATCGACGGGCACCGGCTTCGCTCCGCCGAACAGGAACGCGCCATTCGAGATGTAGAGGAACACACCCGGGATCACGATGGTCCACCACAGGTCGATGTGCGGGATCGGATTGAGCGTGAGTCGTCCGAGGTCACGCGCCGTTGGATCGCCGCACTTCAGCGCCGCCCAAGCGTGCGCCGCTTCGTGGATGCCGAGAGACAGCACGAGGAGCGTCAGCGACAGGACGAGGTAGAGCACGCCGAACTGCCCATCGAGCGCCGACGGGCCCACCGGCACGACGACTGGCGCCATGACGGCGATCGAGGCCCCGCCGAGGATGCGACGCAGGCGGGGGAGGGGCGACGGCTCGATGACGGGGGGGGCTTTGGGCTCGAAACGTGGGGTGGAGAAGCCCTCTGCCGACGACGCGGCTCGGAACCCCTCGACGGCGCATCGTAGCAGCGCGAAGCGCGCGAGGAACGGGCTCGCGAACGGGTCTCTCTCGCCCGTTTTTCGGAGTTCAGCCGCGACCGGCTGGGCTCACGCGCGTCCTCGGGAAAGCGGCGAGCCGGCCGCTTCCCTCATGGAGAAGCCCCTCATCGATCCCGCCTCGACCGTCGTGCTCCAGCACGCGATCCGCCGCTGGCAAGCCGAGACCGAAAACGCCGGCCGGCTCGCCACGCGCGAGAACGGGATCCTGGGCGTGATCGCGATGCTGCTGGGCTTGAGCCTGTCCCGCGCGCCGGTCCCCGTCGAGCTCGAGCCCGCGTGGCTGACCCGGGCAGCGCGCATCCTCCTCTCGGCGAGCGTCCTCCAAGCCCTCGCCGCACTCGGGCTCGTGCTGTGGAACCGTTCTCGCCGCGCGAGGCCGAGTCTCTCGAGGCCAGGAACCCTTGGGCTCACCTCCGCGCTACTGATCTGGCCAAGCGGCCCAAGGCGTGCGCCCAAGCACCCGTTGAACGAGTGGGAAGCCAACCAGGTTGCGATTCGGCTCCTCGGAGTCGCCGCCGCCGAGCAGTACTCGCAGAACGCCCTGCGCAAGCAGCTATTGGACCGTAGTCAGCGGTTCCTCTTCGGTGCAGCCACCTGTGCCGGTTTGGCGATGGTGTGTTACCTCTACATGAAGCCCGGAGGACCGGGGACCAGCGGACCATGAACGACGAACGAGGCAACGGGAACGGGCACGACCCCCGGGAGAGCGAGGAGCTGACACCCGAGCAGCTCTATCCGAACGAGCGTCCGGAGTTCGCCCGCATCCTCGCGGATCTCGATCGCCAAGAGGATGAGATCCGCGCGCGCATCGAGCGCCAAGCGCTCGATCACTACCTGCATCCTGGACTCATGGGCCGACTGTTCGGGCTCGAGACGCACGTCATCGATTGAGCGACCCCTCGCGACGCCGCCCTCACGTCGCTTGCACCGCCCCCCCCGCTTCCTAGAATCCGGCCTTCCGTCGCGCGCGACCGCGGGCAGGCCGCGATCGTGCGCTTCGGCGTTTTTCCTTGGGGAGGCCGCGAGAGCGTGCCCACGCCGATCGACCGCAACGAGATCCTGTTGGCACGCGCGGCCGAGGTCATCCGCGTGGAAGCGCGCACGATCGCGGGGCTCGAAGCTCGCCTCGATGGGCGGTTCGTCGCGGCGGTCGATCTGTTGATCGCGTGCGAGGGGCAGGTCATCGCCACCGGCGTCGGGAAAGCGGGGCTCGTCGCGCAGAAGATCTCGGCCACATTGGCCTCGACGGGCACGCCCTCGTCGTACTTGCACCCGACGGATGCGCGGCACGGCGACCTCGGGCGGTTGCGAGCGCGCGATGTGCTGTTCGCGTTGTCGAACTCGGGCGAGTCGGCCGAGGTCGTCGCGCTGCTCGGGCCGGCGCGCAAGATCGGGGCGCCGATCTTGGCGATCACGGGCGAGCTTGATTCGTCGCTCGGGCGACATGCGGACGTGGTGCTCGACATCGGGCGTGTGCAGGAGGCGTGTCCATTGAACCTGGCGCCGACGGCCAGCACGTCGGCGATGCTGGCGATGGGCGACGCACTGGCGATGGTCGTTTCGCAGGAGCGCAAGTTCAGCCGCGAGGACTACGCGCTGTACCACCCGGCGGGATCGCTCGGCCGCAAGCTCATGAAGGTGCGCGAAGTCATGCGCACCGGCGATCAGATGCCCGTTGTCGCGGCGGGCACCACGATTCGCGACGTGATCCTCGTCATGAACCGCACGCCCGGAAGGCCGGGCGCGGCGTTGATCGTCGATGAATCGAAGAAGCTCGTCGGGATCTTCACGCACGGTGACTTGGCGCGACTGTTGGAACAGCGCGGCACGGTCGACGTGGGCGCGATCGTCGACACGCACATGGGCCGGAATCCGAAGGTCGTCGGGCCGGATCAACTCGTCGAGGAGGCTCAGCACCTCTTGCGCGAGCATCGCATCGACCAGATACCCGTCGTGGATGCGGAGCGTCGACCGTTGGGCCTCGT
>JAYTBY010000788.1:0-2631 GCA_043736755.1 Planctomycetota bacterium
TGAATCTCCTTCAGCTTCGCGTACGTCTCCTCGAGCACGCTTTCGCTCGGTCGAGCGAGATCGACTCGGTTCCGCTGGATGAGGCGCATCCCCTGCTCCGCTCGAGCAGCAGCAAGCTCCTCGCCCTTCGCACGGAGGCGGTTTGGAACATTCTCGTAGTCGTTCTTCTCGTCGATCACAGCAGCATCGAAGTCCTGCGAGATCGCAAGCACAGCACCGATTCGCGGCAAGGGCTCATCGTCGAGGCCCTCCACCCACCGTGTGATCTCCGCATACGATTTCGCCCGCTGCAGAAGGGAATAGCGCCCCACGAGCTCGACTTCGTCGAACAACAGGATCCAGCCGCTATACCCCGCCGCGACGATGAGCTGCGCCGCGAACCGGAACCGCTGAATGGCGAGGTCGCGAGCACTCACCTTCGAGAGCGCGAACGTAGCCCCTTCCCCCGCCTCGCGAAGCTTGCGTCTCAGCTCCGCGACACCGATCGGGTCGCCAGACCAGAAGCGCACGATCCGCTCGGCGAACTCGGGGTCGCCACCGCGAAGGTTGCGGAAGAGATAGAGCGCGGCGTCGAAGCGCTCGTTCAGCGCCGCCTCGTCCGAGCTCACCCAATGGGCGAGTTCCGCGTATGCCGGCGCGTCGAAGTCGAGCGCGTTGTTCGCGATCTCGGCGAGCGCTGTCCCGCGGCGATCAGGGACGATCGCCGTTGCGGCCGCGGTTCTGAACACCTTGACTGGATCGTGGAGCGGTGTCTCCTTGCTGATCACGATCTTGCTTGCCACGAAGCCCTCCGTCAACGCGACGTGCTGAAGGTACTCGAGCAGGTGTGACTTTCCCGACCCGAACTCGCCACGAACGAGCAGTCCACCTCCGCTGCCACCACCGTTCGAAACCACGGCGAGGTGTTGAGCGAAGCGCTCCTCGATTTCCTGCTGCGACGATCCCAAGACGCGAACTGCGTCACGGTTGGGAACCCCCGACCGTAATGCCTCGATCGCCCGCCGATCCTGTACTCGTTGTTCGCTCATCCCGCAACCTCCTCGGCGTCGAGACGAATGAGGGCGGCGAACGGGTTCGCTCGCCGACGGTCCCGCACCTCGTTCCAGATCCTCATCTTCAAAGCCGGATAGTTGTGCTCGATCCCGCGCCTCGGGTCTGTGAGCGTCTCGGGCGCAGTCGTCACGAGCACGAAGCACGAGGCCAACTCGTCAGTCGCATCGATCAGCTGACGGAGGAGCTCATAGACATCGAGGCATGCCGCCTTGCTGTAGAAGACACCGTCCGCGTCCGCCGGCCGCTTTGCCACCGCGCAGCGTCTGATGTCGAGGTCGAGCACGAGACCGCTGTGACCCGTCTTGACAAGCCAGCGAGCGAGCGAGAACAGCAAGTCGCGAGCGTTATGTCGAGCGACCTTCTGAAATATCCCCGCTTGGCGCAGAGCGGTAATGAGCCGAAGATCGCCGCGAAGCCAGGCGAGCACCGCCTCGCGGTCGGCCTTGGCGGGATCGCTCCGGTCGACCTGGGCCTGACAGAGCCGCAACATCGCACGCCGAAACTCCTGAGTCATCTCGAAATCCCGCAGGATCTCGCCCTGCAGCTTCCTCTGGAACGCGAGCCGAAGCTCGTTCTCGTCGAACTCGTTCAGAGCCGCGATGCGCTCGAGCGTGAGATCGCTCACGTTCTCGGGGACCGAGAACCCGAGACTCCGAAAGGCGCGGGTCGCGAAGACGACCGCTCCTGCATCCCAGTCGACCTGCCTCGCGACGCTGTGGAAGATCTGGTCGATCATGTGTGCTCGCACATCGCCCGCATCGACCGAGGCCACAACGTAGCCCTCCGCGAGCGCGTTCGATCTGAGGAGCGAACGAAGTTCGGCACCATCGTCTGCAACGGCGAACTTCACCGCCGACCCGCCGCTCTTGACGAAATCCGAGAGGTATTCCGACCGCAAGAAGTCCACGTAGTCCGAGGGAGTGAGCGTCATCTAAACGCGATCCCGTAGTAGATCTTCAGATCACCGTTCCGCATGACGGTCGCGAGCGTGCCCGACGTTCGGGCGCCACTCGATGCGGGGAGGGTCATGCGTGAGCCATCCTTCGTGCGGTCGACGCCGCTCTCGTCCAGCAGGTAGATGTCTCTCACGAGCTCCTGCTGAGAGTACGCGGCGCTCTGGCCGGGCAGGACCGTGAGGACGCGGTAGACATCGATGAGCTTCACCGTCGCACCGGCCTCCTTTGCCTGTGCGCCCAGCACCAACCGATACGCACGCGCCAGCGCCTCGATGTATCCCTCCGGACGGAACCTCGGCGGGCGGCCCTGGGTTGCCCTCAGCGCCTCGACCACCACTGATGGACGGATTCCGCGTTGTCTCTTGCGGTCGATCTCGATCGCGGCGTCGTTCGGGAGTATGCGAACGAGCGATGGATAGCTGACGATGCGGTCGTCCTGCTCGTCCAATTGGAGGCCTCGCGCATGGCCGAGCTGCAGTACCTCCTGGACGAACGCTCCCGACTCGAGGTAGTCGCGATCGTCGAAGCTCCAGCCCGCTCGAGCCGCCCGCACCGAGTCGCGCAGTGCGCCGGCGAGTTGTTCGGCCGCGTCGAGGGTACGCTCCAGATCGCGCAGCACGCC
>JAYTBY010000789.1:0-5714 GCA_043736755.1 Planctomycetota bacterium
AGGGCACATGAAGCGAAGAGAGCGATCCAGGGCCACGGATGCGCCGCGCCCGGCCCGAGCGCGATGTACACGGCCAGTAGCAACGGGCCGATCGTGCTCGTCGCGGCACCCGCGATCGCGCCCGGCGCGCGCGATCCATCCGCGCGGCGCCACTCGGCGAACGCGTGCTGCAGTCCCGCGAGTCCGAGTGTGCAGGCGACGACGATCCAGGCGGTGCTCGCCGTGAACTCGGTCGTTTGCGCGGAACACCACGTGAAGAGAAGTGCCGTCGAACCCGCTGCCGCACCGACCGGGAGCCACGGTGTGTCCTCGCGCCGCGCGAGCACGCCGGCGGCCGCGCACAGGAGTGCTGCGAGCAGACCGAGAGCGCCGAGCGGGATCGCGAGGTCGAAATTCGACGCGAAATACAGCACGAATGCGAAGGGCAGGAGCAGCGCGCCGGTTTGAGCCGGTATCCAGCTCTTGCGCTCGTTGCTGCTGCGCGTCGCCGCGAAACTCGCGAAGGTCAGCGCGAAGAGGCCCACGATGGAGAGCCCGATCCAGCTCTCGCCAGGATCCATCTTCACGAGGACCCACGCGCCCTGGATCAAGGTGGTGCCGACGAGCGCGAGCATTCCGATCGCGGGCCAGCGGCGCTTGCCCGCGAGGAAGAGGAACGCGAGGTCGAGCAGCAGGATGTAGCTGAACAGTGAGAACGGTCGGTCTTGGCCGGTCGACAAGGCCAGCGGTGTGGCGAAGCCGCCGACGAGGCCGAGCACAGCGACGATCTGCGATCCGTGCTTCCACGCGACGAATACGCACGCCGCGGTGACGACGCCCATCGCAGCGAACGCGACGAGCGGCGACACGAATCCGTACAGCATGCTCGCGGCCCACGCGGCCGCGTACAGGATCACGGCTCCCGCGCCAGTGATCGCGTTGGCGGTGATTTCGTAGCCGCGCCGCCGCATCGGGATCGCCGTGACGAAACAAGCAATGCCGACGACCGTTGCCGTGAGAACGCGCAGCTTGGGCGTGATCCAACCGCGCTCGATCGAGTACTGGAGGAAGAGGAACGCCGCGATCGCGAGGAAGATGCCGCCGAGAACTGCGGCACCGCGCACGCCGAGCCAGCGTTCGAGTTCGAAGGGCTTCGCGACGGGACGCGGCACAGGTTCTCGAATGCTCGCCGCCGCGGCACTCGGGATCGGCGGCGGCGCGCGCACGGGTTCGGTCGGTGCAGCGGCGGTCGCCATCGGAGCTACAGCAACGGGTGCCGGCGCCGTCGGCCTCGTCGGCGCATGCGGCGCCACATCGACGGGTGTCGATGCCTTCGGTGCCCTCGACCCGACCGAATCGCGCTCGTCGTGAGCCGTGGTTCCCGGAGCGGCAGCGCTCCACGTCGCGAGCACGTGCGCTGCGCCGGAGCCCGCTGTCACGTGCGCCTCGTCCTCACGCTGGCGTTCGAGATCGGCGAGACGGCGTTCGAGTTTTCCGATTCGCAAGTAGGCCAGGAAGCCGAACAGCGCCCCAGCGCCGACGAGCGCGACGACGACGAGTCCGATGCAGCCTGCGACGACGTCCATGCGCGGTGGACGTTACACGCTCTCGGAGCGATGACGCCACCTCAGGGCTCTATCGGCCACTCGCACGTCGTCGATCTCAGCGCGAAATCAGGCCCCACGCTGCCACGCCATGCTCCGTGGCAGGATCGGCGTCCCACGCCGCTGACATCCATTGTTGTCAGCGGCTAGAGAGAGGAAGTGCCTTGCGCGTGTCGCGATCGACAAGGCGCTTCGATCAGGTCGCCGGCTTGGGCTCGAGTTCGAGCACGACGCCGCCCGCGAGCTTCGCAACGAGGTTGTAGAAGATGGCCGTGATGAACCCGCCGACGAAGCCGAGCGCGCCGTAGAAGAGGGGCACGATGACGATCGCGCCGGCACCGAAGACGAACCCCATGAATCCAGCGCTGTCGCTTTGGATCGTCGAGAGGGCGCCGGCGATGGCGAACAAGCTGATGGCTGCGCCAGCGAGCAGGCCCAGCAGCGTGTAGAGCAGACCGAACACCTTGGCGAGCGAGAGCGGGTCGATGCGGCGAAGGGTCATCATGAGTGGGTCCTGATTGCGAGCGAGTTCGACGACAGCGGTAGGGTTCTCGAGAACGATCCGGACATGTTCGCGCCCCAGGCTCGTCACGCAAGGCGCGACGAGTCCGGGGCGCGAACAAATCGAAGTCAACTCCCGAAAGTGACGCCGGAACCCGACGGTTCTCGCATACGCCTCGCGATCGCGGCGACCGCGATCGGGCGCGGGAACAGGCTCATTCCACCGTGATTTTCGCGGTCAGAATCGAGAGCGGCTTCGTCGGCGTACCAGCGCCGGCCGAGCCGAAGCCCTCGAGCTTCTTCAGTGTGTCCAGGCCCTCGACGACTTCGCCGAAGATCGTGTGCTTCCCGTCGAGGAACGGCGTCGGCACGAACGTGAGGAAGAACTGGCTGCCGTCCGTGCCCGGTCCGGCGTTCGCCATGGAGAGGAGTCCCGGGCGATCGTGCTTCACGGTCGGCGAGAACTCGCCCGCGTACTTGTAGCCCGGGCTACCCGTGCCGGATCCGAGCGGGCATCCGCCTTGCGCCATGAAGCCGGGGATCACGCGGTGGAACTTGAGCGCGTCGTAGAAGCCGATCTCCGTCAGGAAGATCGTGCTCGACACGTGCATCGGCGCGGCCGTCGAATTCAGGAGCACGCGAATCGGGCCTTCAGTCGTCGTGAGGACCCACGAGTACTTGCGCTTCGCGTCGAACGTGAGCTTCGGCGGCATCGGCAGCGTCGTCTTCCAGTTCGGCTTCGTCGTGTCGACCTTCTTCGACGCGATGAACTCGCGGATCGCGGTGATCGCGGCATCGACGGGCACCGCATCCGCGGGCTTCGCATCCGCGGGCTTCGGATCAGCAGGCTTCGGATCAGCAGGCTTCGCTTCGTCCGGCTTGACCGCCGGTGCGGGAGGTGTCTCCTTCGCGACCGGTGCCGGCGGCGTGACGACGGGAGCGGGCTTCACCGGCGTCTGTGTCGCCGGCTTTTCGGCCGGCTTCTCGGCCCCGGCCGCGGCGGTCGCAGCCGGTGCCGGGGTCGACGTCGAAGCCTTCGAGTCGCAGGCGATGAGGGGGATGGTTACGAACGCGACGAGGAGGAGTCTGTGGCCCATGCCGCACAGCGTAGCGGCCGATCGCGTGCGCTCCAGACGTTGCCTTTTTCGGGTGGATCGCCCCCCTGGTAGGGGTTCGGGCCGGGTGGCGCAGGGGGCGGCGCGCCGGTGACCCGCCCCGGAGCTCTGGAAGCAGGAACGACACCACGGCGTCGACGGAGTCCGACGACCCCGCGACCGTGAAGCGGCCGATGTCGTCGAACTCGAGCGCCGCCTGACACCGGACTCGCTGGTTCGAGGTGTCAGGCCTCGCGGTAGTTGGCCGCGAGAAGGCTCGAGGTGCCAGGCCAAGCGCCGTTCGCATTTCGGTGTCACGGCGTGAGCGTATTCACCCTCTCGTATCGCGCGCCATGCTCGCAGTCCGCGCGAAGCACTTCCGCACGTGAGTTGTTGGTCTGAGCCTCGTTCAGCCCGTACTAGCAGCGTGTCCACATCTGGTCGAGGACGACAGCCATCGCGATCAGGAGTGAGAGGACGAGCATGGGGAGCCCCGCATGCGCTTGCGGCGCATCCCAACGATCTCGGCCGGATTCAATCCGAGCCGCGATGCGCGCACGCAAACTTCCATCGCGACCTGGATCCACGCCCAGTGGAGCGCGGGCCGCCGGACCACGCGTCCGACGGCCCGCGCATGAAGTCAGGAGGGTCCGCTCACCACACGACACGTGCACCGTTCGTCAGGTTCCAGGTGTTGCCGGTCGGTTCGGCGCAGAACCCGGGGTTCGGGTCGCGGTAGTAGACTTGGTAGAAGCGGACGCTCCCGGGCATGAGGATGTCGCCCAGCGCGGAAGCCCGGGCGCCCAACGACAGATCGCCGACTTCGGGGGCCGTCGCAGCTCCGAGGCTCGCGTACTTTTGGTACATGCGCCGCATTTGGCCGCCTGTGCAACGCAAGCCATCGCCGCTCGCGAACGAACTCACGAGTTGCGCATCGCCCTGGAAGAAGAGGCACACGGTGGACGGCAGCATCTGCGTCGCGTTGAGCACGAGGTCGTCCGCGCTCGGCGACCCCGCTACGGTGAGGCGGGCACCACCGGGGTTCAGTGAGTTGGGGCAGCCGTTGCCGCTGTTCCCGCTCGGCGGGCACGGGCATGCGGCCAGCGTTCCGTCACCGGCACAAAGCGTGTCGATGGGAGTCGAGCACCGGTGCCACGCAGCGACGCGGTAACAGGTGTTCGCGCCGGCTTGCGTGAACGCACCCGCGAAGTAGAGAGCCGGTCCCGTACCATCATCGTGCACGGCCGTGCACTCGGTCCGTTGGTTCAGTCCCTCGCCCATGGGTTCCCATGCCTGACCCGACCAGCGGACAGCACGGCGGATCAAGACGCTCCCGACGGATTGAAAGGCGCCCGCCGCAAACAATGCCGTACCGCGACCATCGTCAAAGATCGCCAGCGCATTCGGGAATCCGCTGAACGAAGCACCAACCTGAGACCAGGTGCTCCCGTCCCACTTCGCAACGCCAGGGGTGCCGATGACCGTGGGAACGCCACAAACGTAGAGCGCTGGCAGTGTCCCGTCGTCGTAAACGAGCATGTCGTTCACATTCGACGCGCCACCACCAACATCGGACCATACGCCGTTCTTCCAACGTGCGAAGTTCGTCACGGGTACTCCGCCAGCCGAACTGAAGATCCCTCCGACGTACAGAGCTGGCCCGTTTCCGTCGTCATAGCTGCACATGGCGCGAACTGTCAGAAACGACGAGTGAGCGAGTCCAGAACCAAGCACCGACCACGCCGTGCCATCCCACTTGGCGATGTGGCCCGCTTGGATGTTGGCTCCCACCCCGGTGAAGTTCCCACCGATGAACAAGGCTGGCCCAGTTCCGTCATCGTGCACAACCATCGTTTCGGCGTAGATTTCCGAGCCGCCGGCGTTGTTCACACCACCACCTGCGAGGCTGCTCCAGGCGGAACCGTTCCAGCGGGCTACGCCGCGCGCCGTGATGCCGTTGACGCTCAGGAAGAAACCGCTCGCGTAGAGTTGGGGACCAGAACCACTGTCGTACACAGCGAGATCCAGCACGATGTCTTCGAAGCCGGGCGAGGGTCCGACAGGTTGCCAGGTCACACCGTCCCAACGTGCAATGTAGTCGGAGAACAACTGAGGTGGCAGTCCATAGTAGCCATTCTGTGCTCCACCAATGTAGAGCATGCGACCCGAGCCGTCGTCGTGGCTGACCATGCCGTAGACCGTTGAGTCCGGGCCCGATAGGGCCGTACCCCAGGATTGACACTGCGAATAGGCACTCGACAGGTGGAGCGAGAAGACTCCGATGATCGCGGCGAGCGCGCTGCAGTTGGTGTTGTGTTTCATGGGTATGGCTCTATTGACCCGGCCGACCGTACAGGCGCATTCCAGCACGAGAGTCTCCGACCAGCATCTGGTGCTGACCGTTCGCGTCCTGCCGCAGCGCGATCCCCTGAGCCAGCCCCGGCGTATCGAGAACCGTCAACAGGACGGGGACCACTGGGTTACTGATATCCACGACAGCGACCCCGGCTCGCGCCAACGCGCAGTAGGCATAGTC
>JAYTBY010000790.1:0-5713 GCA_043736755.1 Planctomycetota bacterium
CACGTCGACCGGGAGCGTCACCGGCCAGTGAACGCCAGAGAACCCAGCGGCGATGTTGCCGGCGCGAGCCAGACCTTCGCCGGGTTCACCGTCGATTGCGACCTCTCCATTCGCGACGTCGACGCCGCCTACGGGGATCATGTTCGTGCCACCGTAGTCGAACCGCGTGGCACCGTTTCCGCCACGACCACCGTTCGGGCCGCCGCCGCCGCCAGCGCCGCCGGGGGTCAGGGTCGAGTTGTGCGCGACGGGCGTAGCACCGGAGACATCGAGGACGCCCAGGATGTTCACATTGCCGCGCACGAAAACTCGCGCCGGCTGCTCGCCTTCGAACCGCAGCGTGCCGCCCGTCTCGATCGTGAGCGAAGTGAACTCGAAGGCCCCGTCCGTGACCGTGATCATCGGCCACGTGTTCGGGTCCGTCGCGACGTAGTCCACGCCGGGAATCTGATTCGAGAGGATGTCGTGGTCGCCGTTGGCATCGAGGGGGAACGTTTCGCTGTCCGTGCTCAAGATCAGCGTCTCGCCCGCACGCACGGTCAGTTCGCCGAGGCGTCCGCGGCCGCCACCCTGACCGCGGGTCAGCTTGCCGGCACCCCAGATCGCGCTGGAGTGGCTGGCGTCTTCGTTCGACGAACCCGTGTCGAAGTCCTCACCATCGGCGTCCGGCAGGCTGACCGGATCGATCGGCACGAACTCAGGCACGAGGCTCGGAGTCTGCGGGTTCGCGAGCGCATTGCCCGCGACGTCCTGCAGGGTGTTCGGGACCGTGATGACCATCTGGCGCGGAAGTCCGTCCGGGTTGATCAACGGATCCAGTGAGCCCGACGACGGGATCCCATCGAGGGGCGTGAACAGCAGGGTCGTCCTGAGCAGGATCGGATCCAGCTCGACAAGGTAGGTCCCGAACAGTTCCGTGCGATCCGGCGTCGAGAGGTTGCCGTCGAGGTCGACCTCGACGCGCACAAAGGGCGATTGCTGGGTCTGAGGATTCGCGAGCGTCGCCGGGTTCATCAAGTCGTTGAAGACGAACCGGATGTCGGAGTTGCGCCAGACATCCGTCACGATCGGCAGGGTGGTCACGACGACATCGTCGATGAAGTCGTTCGGATCCTCGGTCGCGAGGATCGCCTGCTTGACGAAGATCGTGACGCTCGGAGCTCCGGGGACGGAGTCGACCGCTGGCTGGGAGGTGCGGATGTCACACGAGAGGCGGCTGTCGTTGCGCGCGCCGCCTTCGCTCTGGATGAACGGGCCGCCGTCACCCTGACTCACTCCCGGCACGAGGACGCGGTACGTCGCGTTGGGTTCGAAGCCGAAGCTGATCGAGCCGTCGTCCTCGAACGAGATCGTGGGCCGGAACAAGACCTTGCGCGGGTTGTTCGGGTCGCGGAAACGCGTTCCGTTCGGCGAGGCACCCGAGCTGACGTCGACGATCTCGAAGGACGAGGACGAGATCGAGTTCTCGTCGACGCGCTCCGAGAAGAAGACCGCGATTTCTTGGTTCACCGCGGTCTGGTTGAACTGACAACTGACCTGGATGCCGCCCGCGCCGCTGCCGCAGCCGAGGGTACAGGTCTCGATGTACATCGTGCCCCCGCCGGCTCCTCCGCCCGAGCAGGCGGAGAGCGCAAGTGCGAGGCCGAGGCTGGTGAAGGAGATGGAACCGCCCAGGGCGTTCTTCGGTTGCTGCACAGGTCTCTACCGTTCAGTGCGGAGCAGGGAGGAGAGGAGATCGGCCCACACGGGCACGCCGGGACGGCGCGCCGGGGGGTCCCGGCTCGGGGGATGGGGCCGCGCACTCTAGCTTCCGCGTTCGAGGGGTTGCCACGGATTTCCCTGGCCCTCGACACCTTGCCGAATGCCTTGTGGCGCGGCACTTGCCAACCCTGCCAGGCTGGACGGAGAGTGTGCGTGCCCAGGAACAACTCCCGTGCCGTTGGCTCGTATCGCCCCTTGTGCTCCCCGCTTGGCGGGAGGGGCGCGCGGTTTCGCACGCTCGGCGCGCGCGAACACGTGAGCCGTCGTTCGGAACCGGCCCAGAGAGGAGTCCGTCGTTGAAGTTCGATCATCCGCTGCCCCGAGGCTGGCTCACCACTTTCCTCCTGGTCCTCGCCGCAGCGCCCGCGTGCCGCGACGCGACGGGCACCCTGCCGCAGCCGGTTCGATCCGCCGACGCGCGCGTCGCCGAACTGATCGACGCGCTGACACCGATCGCAGAGACCGTGACGTCCGACATCACGGACAAACACTTCCATCACGGGAACGAGCTGCTCTCGGAGCTGTGCGCCGCCGAGCCCGAAGTCGGTCGCGCGGCGCTCCGGGCGCTGCAGTCGCGGCAGACGAAGATGGTCCAGGTCGAGCGTGGTTTGCTGGCGGTCGCGGCCCGGTCGGCCACGGAGGATGCGCTGCCGCTCCTCGAGAACCTGACGCAGAACTACGGTCCGTCGCTCGATCTGCGGACCGAGGCCGCACTGTACTTGGCCGAAGTCGCGCCCGAGCGCGCGCTCGTGATCCTCGAGCCGATGGTGTTGCGCAAGGTGCGCAACCAGACGACGCCGCCGGTCGAGTTCCTCGTGCGCGCGTGGGTCATCGCCTGCCACAAGACCGGGCGCTCCCCGGTTCCCGAACTGTGCGACGTCGCGACGAACCTCTTCCAAGAAGGCTCGGCCCGCGTGCGCGCCGTGGCCGAGCTGGGCCTGCATCCCGATCCGCGCGGCGAGCGGGCCTTGCGCGCGATCCTCGTCGAGTCGACTGGCGATGGATACCTGCGACGTAAGGCCGCGCAAGCGTTGCGCGACACGTTGCCGCGCGAGACCGCGTGCGAGATCTTCCGTCAGGCGGGCGACAAGGAAGCGGACCTCAACTTCCTGACCTTCCTCGCGAAGATGGTCGAAATGAACTGCGGCTCGTGATCACCGACACGCACGCGCACGTCTTCTGGGACGACTTGTTGCCCGACCTCGACAACGTGCTCGAGCGCGCACGCGCCGCGGGGGTTTCGCGCATCGTCGTCGTCGGCACGGACGTCGCGAGTTCGAAGAAGGCCTTCGAGGTCTGCGTCGGCCGCGCTGGACTCTACCCGACGGCGGGCGTGCATCCGCACGACTCGAAGGACCTCGATGCGGCGGCGAAGGACGAGATCGAGCGGATGTGTCGACTGCAGGAGTGCGTCGCAGTCGGCGAAACTGGGCTCGATCACTTCAAGTCGTTCTCGCCGCGCGCGGATCAACTCGCGGGGTTCGCGTGGCACGCGGAGTTGGCGCGCGAACTCGACAAGCCGCTCGTCGTCCACAGCCGCGAAGCGCACCAGGACACGCTCGACGTGTTGCGCGCGGTACCGGGCGTGCGCGGCGTCATGCACTGTTGGACGATGGGGCTCGACGAACTCCCCCACTACCTCGACCTCGGCTTCTACATCTCGTTCTCCGGCGTCGTGACGTACCCGAAGAACACGCACATCCAAGCCGCGGCGCGCGCGGTGCCGGCCGACCGCATCGTGTTCGAGACGGACTGCCCGTTCCTCAGCCCCCAGAAACACCGCGGGAAATGGCCCAACGAGCCGGCGCTCGTGCGCGAGACGATGGAGTTCGTCGCCGGGTTGCGCGGTGAGGATCCCGAGGCACTCGCGGCCGACTCCACGCGCAATGCGTGTGCGCTGTTCGGGCTGGAATACAGCCTGCAATAGCACGCAGGGCGCCGCGCTCGTCGCGC
The DNA here is from genome assembly GCA_043736755.1 of Planctomycetota bacterium. Classification (GTDB taxonomy): domain Bacteria; phylum Planctomycetota; class UBA1135; order UBA1135; genus JAEUHZ01. Next base: position 3,715 of record JAYTBY010000790.1, read on the forward strand.
GACGCCCCGCCTGTTCGCGCCGCGCTCTTCGCGCGACGCCCCGCGTATTCGTGCTGCATCCGCTCACGCGGGATGCAGCGCGCGGATCACTGTACCGGCGTCCAGACGTTGCCGCTGATGCCGGCGACGCCCACGCCCAGCGGGGACGCCATATCACCCGCGATCGTGAAGACTTCGTCGAACGTCGGCGAGCTCGCCGTACCCGTGAACGGCGCCGCTTGGCGGTTGTTGCACTGCAGGAGATCGCCTTCCTGGTTGACGAAGAAGCAGCGGTTGCCCGTGCCCTCGACGTCGATCGGCCAGGCGTAGCACGCCCACAGGATCTCCGCGTTGTTCGAGTCCGGGAACGCTGTAGCGCCACCGGTCGGTGCCTCGGCGATACCGGGCGTAGCACCGCCGCCGGTCGCGTCCGGGAGCCACATCTGGAAGAAGTAGCCCGAGCGCGACACGAAGCCGTTCACGACGGTACCGAAGGCGCTCGACAGCACCGACGGAGACAGGAGGTCATCCGGGTTGGCACCAGCCGCGCCACCAAGACCGGCGCCGGCACTGATGCGCATCGGGAACGTCCCCGCCATTTCGGCGAAGTAGCCGTACTCGCCGCCGCCGTCACCGTCGGTGTCGATCGAGGACGAGGACTGGATCTGTGCCTGCGACGAGCTGATCGAGCGCAGGGTGGCGATCGCCGCGGCCTCGTTGGCCGACAGACGCGCGCTCATGAGCTTCGGAATGGCGATGCTCGCGATGATCGCGATGATCGCGACCACGATCATGAGTTCGATGAGAGTGAAACCCGAGTTGCTGCGATTGCGGATCATGTGTTCCTAGTTCCCTCCAGGGGCCTCCGTGCCGCCTGATTCGTGCGGGCCGGATTGGCCCTTCGTTCCCCGTCGTCCCGGACCACCGGGCCGACCCACGTTTTCCCCGAGTGCCGGGCCCTTGCCGGCCCGTCCCCCGGGTCGCGTCCGTTCCATGGCCTTGCGGCCCCGGACCGTGCGCTGTGCTTCGCTGAACGTCATCGGTAAGTCGCGCGTCAGGCCTTGAGGCCACTTTCGCTACTTCGAGCCGAGTTTCCCGACGACGTCGAGAATCGGGAGGAAGACCGACATGACGACCACGCCGACGATCACGCCCATGACCGAGATCAAGATCGGTTCGATGAGGCTCGTCAGCGACTTGACCGCGGCCTTCACCTGCGCGTCGTAGAACTCGGCGATCTTCTCGAGCAGCACTTCGAGCGAACCCGTGCGCTCGCCGATCGCAATCATGCGCGTGACCATCGTCGGGAAGACCGGTGACTTCGAGAGCGGCTCGCTGAGCATGTTGCCCGCGCGCACGCTGTCGCGGCAGTTAAGCACGACTTGCGAGATGATCTTGTTGCCCGACGTCTCGGCGACGATGTCGAGCGTGCCCATGATCGGCACGCCGGAGCGGATGAGCGTCGCGAACGTGCGCGAGAAGCGGGCCAGTGCGATCTTGCGCGCGAGCGGCCCGAAGACCGGGGCGCGCAGGAGGAAGCGGTCCCACAGGATCGTGCCGCGTTCCGTGCGCTTGAACATCACGAAGCCCGTGATGGCTCCGCCGAGTCCGAGGACCCAGGTGATCACGTTGGCCTTCATCCACTCAGCCGTCTCGAGCACGAACTTCGTGATCGCGGGCAGTTCCGAGTCGAGGCTGTCGAACACGGCGCGGAAGCCGGGCACGACGCCGAGCATCAGGAACGCGGTGATGCCGAGCACGAGAATCATCGAGATGACCGGGTAGGTCATCGCGGCCTTGATCTCGCGGCGCAGCGATTCGGAGGCCTCTTGGTAGTCGGCGAGGCGCTCCAGGATGATGTCCATCTGACCGGAGACTTCGCCGGCTTTGACCATCGCGACGTAGAGTTCGTCGAAGGCCTTCGGACACTTCGCCATCGCGGCGGAGAGATCGCTGCCGCCGCGCACCTCGGACAGGAGCGTGTGGCAGGTCATCTTGAGACCGGGCGATTCGGCCTGAT
>JAYTBY010000791.1:0-5707 GCA_043736755.1 Planctomycetota bacterium
CGCGCGCTGTGCGCGCGAGGACTCCTTCGACCGTGTCGCATCGATGCGCGTCCAAGCTTCAAGTGCTTGCTTGCGCGAGGCTTGCTGCATTCGCGACCCGCGCATGCGCGCGCATCCATGCGATGGGAACTCGTTGGAAAGAGCGTCGCGCTGCCGAATCTCGAGCTGGATCCCCGACTCGCGAGGAAAGGATGCAGGCCGACGAGCCGATCCAACGTGCAGAGCCACACGGAGCGGAGCTGTCCTGCTCCACGCGTGCGCGCCCTCCGACTCAGGAGTCGTTTCCATGGCGGGGAAGAAGAAGGCGTCGAGGAAGAAGGCCGCGCAGGCGACGACGCGACGGAAGAAGACCGGCGCGCGCCGGACCGGTGGTCGGAAGACGACTGCGCGCGGGACTGGTGCGCGGAAGACCGGTCCGCGGAAGAAGTCTGCCGGTCGCGCACGTCGCAAGGCCACCCGGAAGTGAGCGGGCCCATCCGATTCCCTGACCCGAGCGCGGGCCTTCCGACATGAACAAGAGCCATCTCATCACCTACGTCGCGGACGAGCTGCGTACGTCGAAGCTCCAGGCGAGCCTCTTGGTCGAGACTGTTCTCGACGGGATCAAGAAGGGCCTGCGCGAGGATCAGAGCGTCACGCTGACCGGCTTCGGGACCTTCGAAATGAAGTCGCGGAAGGCGCGGCAAGGTCGCAACCCGCACACGGGCGCCCCGATCGAGATCGCGGCCGGGCATCGCGTCGGTTTCCGCGTGGGCAAGGCGCTCAAGGACGCTCTGTAGACCCGCCGGCGTGTCGACCCGCCGGCATGTCGACCCGCCGGCATGTCGACCCGCCGGCATGTCGACCCGCCGGCATGTCGACCCGCCGGCATGTCACTGCGTGACGTCCCGCAACCGCGGCGCGTACTACCGGGAGGACCTGTCAGCCTCCGACTCGCGAGCGGCGACCCGGACATTCGGCTCGCCCCTTGTTCTCACGACGCGGAGTGAGGCGCGGTTCCATCCGACTCGACCCGCTCCTGAACGGGTTCACCCGACCGGCCGTCGAACCTCCAGCGCTGCGATCTCGGACCGGATCAGCGCGTCCTCGATTTTCGGGAAGAGTCCCGTCACGACCCCTAACTTCTGCCCGGTCGGCACGATCCGCCAGGCGCCGGCGACCGGGATTCCCGGCCAGCGCTCGCGCGCGACCGGCGTCGTCTGACCGAGCATTTCCCACAGGGCTTGCGCCTTTTTCGGGACGAATGGCGCCATCCAGCGCGCGAGCCACGCGATCCACTGACAGGCCGTGTTCAAGACGCTCGCCGCGAGCGGGGGGTCGGTCTTGCGCAACGTCCAGGGTGCCAGGTCGTTCACGAACTTGTTGCCCACGTGCGCGCAGCGGATGAGCTCCTCGGCCGCGCGCCGGAAGCGGAATTCGAGCACGTGCTGACCTGGGTCGCCGTACTCGCCGCACTCGCCGAGGATGCGCCGGTCGAGTTCGATCTCGTGATTCGGATCCAGCGCCGGAACGACGCCGCCCGCGTTCTTCTCGATGAACTTCAGAACGCGCGTCGCGAGGTTGCCGATCGCATCGGCCAGCAGCGAATTGTTGGTCGCCTGGAAGTCCTCCCACCGCCACTCCGAGTCCGCGGTCTCGGGCATGCTCGCGATGAGATGGAAGCGCGCGGCCTCCGCATCGTGACGTGCGACGAATTCGTCGAGCGGGATCGTCCAGTGTTTCGAGGTCGAGAACTTGCCGCCCTGCAGGTTGTAGAACTCGTTCGCCGGCACTTGCCAGGGCATCGTCCACCCGTCCTCGAGCGCAAATAGCATCGACGGGAACACGAGGCAGTGGAACGGGATGTTGTCTTTGCCGATGAAGTGGACGAGCCGCGTGTCGGGCGAGCGCCACCAACGTTCCCAGTCGTTCGGTCGCCCCTGCTCGCGCGCCCACTGTTCGGTGAACGAGACGTACCCGATCGGCGCATCGAACCAGACGTAGAGGACTTTGCCGGTCTCGAGGCCAGCGCGATCCGCGGGGACCGGGACGCCCCAACTCATGTCACGCGTGATCGGGCGCGGGTTGAGGTCGGCCAGCATGTTGCCGATGAAGCCCGCAACATTCGGCTTCCAAGGATGCCCCTCGAACCACGCACCGAATCCCGCGTCGCGGATCTTCGGCAGGTCGAGGTACCAGTGGAGGGTGTCGCGCTCTTCGGGGGTCGTCCCGCAGATCTTGCAGGTGACCTTCGTCGTGCGCGCCATCTCGAGCGGATCGAGCCACGTTCCGCAGCGCGGGCACTCGTCGCCACGCGCGTCCTCGTAACCGCATTTCGTGCACGTCCCGGCGATGTATCGATCGGCGAGGAACATGCGGTCGCGCGCGCAATAGAGCTGCGCAGACCGCTTCTTCTGCAGCCAACCGCGCTCGTCGAGTCGGCGGAAAAAGCCCTGACTGCGCGCCTCGTGCTCGGGGCAGATGCTGGTGCCCGACCAGACGTCGAATTCGATTCCGAACGCGTCGAAGGCCCGCTTGATGCCTTCTCGCCAGCGCGCCACGTACTCGGCGTAGGGCGTGCCCTCCTGCTCCGCGCCGATGGTGATCGCGACGCCGTGTTCGTCGGTGCCGCAGACGAAGAGGACTTCCTCGCCCATCATGCGCAGCGTGCGCACGTAGACGTCGGCCGGCAGATACGCGCCGGTCACATGGCCGAAGTGGATCGGCCCGTTGGCGTAGGGGAGTGCGGACGTGACGAGGTAGCGGACCAATTGGCTCTAGTGCTCTGGTTCCGGGGTTCGCGGGTCCTGTGGATGCAGGACGCGGTGGCGAGCGTAGACGAAGACACCGGCCGATGGACCTACGAGTCCGACGACGTCCTTGCACTACACGCAGTGGGCCAAGAGCAGGATGCCGCCGAAGAGGCGCCCCCACCAGAACCCGATCGCGGCCAAAGAGCCGGCTCCGGAGCGTCCTGCTGTCGATGAGGAAGTCGAGGGGACTGCGTCACGGATCGCGGAGACGACGGACCGCGCGTCAGCCAGGAAGCGCGACCCGGCGCCCCTCCGGTCGCAGCGCGTTCTTGTCGACCCGGCACAGTAACCACTGCCCGCCGATCGACGCGCACGGAACGCCGATCAGCGGTCCGATGAACGGGATGAGGAAGACGAGACTCGTCACGACGCCGAGCGCCAGGATCGCGGGGAGGTGCTGGAAGAGGAACCCCACGCGCTGATTCAGCGACCAATTGCGGCGCGAGAAGGGGATGTCGAGCAGCGTGAGCGCCGTCGCAAACCCCGCGACCATCGCGAAGAGCGGCAGCCCGACGAAGGGGACGAACTTCAACCACACGAACGCGATCAGGATCAGCGCCGCGAGCGCGGACGCTTTCACGCTCGTCCACAGCGCGCGCGCTTGCGAACGCGCGAACCACGCCGACCACGAAGCCAAATCCGGCACGCGCTGCGCGGCGATGAAGAACGCGGTTGGGATCGCGAAAAGGAATCCCCACGCCCAAGTTGAATCGACCCAGAAGAACGCGACGACTGACGCGATCGAGAACGCAGCCGCGATCGCCGACGCGCGCGCGGACGCGGCGGGATCTTCACCCGGCGGACGCTCGAGCACGACGCGCGGATCTGCGCCGAACCAGCGCGCTTCGACGCGTGCTTGGATCGCGTCGAGGAACGGCCCGCACACGAGCTCGTACGCGATCGAGAACGTCCAGAGGCCCGCGATCGCGAACGCGGCGAAGAGGACGACGATGGATCCCGCGTGCGCGATTGCGACGACGAGGTGCAGGCCGGCGAGCCATTCGACGACGTCGCTCCAGAACCCGGGGCTGAGGCCGAGCTCTGCGAGATCCTCGCTAGCGACGGCCTCGAAGAAGCGCGAGAGCGTTCGGACCAGGAACACGAGGATCGCGCCGAAGATCGCGGCGGTGAGCAGCATCGGCGGAACCAGAAGTCGTTTCGTGCGCGGTGTCGCGAGCAGTGCCCGCGCGCCCTGCGGCAAGGCACGCAAGCCGTCCCGGAACTCGCGCCAGTGTCCGCCCCGCGGCTCGCGCAACGTCGGCTCGCGGGAGCTCTGCCCGCACGCGGAACAGGCGAGTTCCGGGGCGTGGTATCCGCACAGCGGGCAGGGGACGACGGGTTCGCGAGCCATGGTGAGGGCGCCGTTCCGATCCCGACGCCCGTCGCCTAGGATGCAGGACTCGCTGGCCCCCTTCGAGGCCCGAGCACAGCTCCCGTCCCGTCGAACTCCCCATGCAGCCGTTTCGCCAACTCGACTACGTCAACCTCGACGACTCGCTCTCGAACGAGGAGAAGATGGTGCGCGACACCGTGCGCGACTGGGTGTCCGAGCGGTTCCTGCCGCTCGCGGCCGAGCACTTCGAGGCCGGCACGTTTCCGATGGAGATCGTTCCGGAGCTCGCGGACCTCGGCGTGTTCGGTCCCACGATTCCTGAGGAATATGGCGGTCCGGGTCTCAACAACGTCGCGGCCGGTTTGATCTACCAGGAGATGGAACGCGGCGATTCCGGCCTGCGCTCCTTCGTTTCGGTGCAAGGCGGCCTCGTCATGTACCCGATCTTCGCGTACGGCTCGGAGGAGCAGAAGCGGCGCTGGTTGCCGCTCATGGCGAAGGGGCAAGCGATCGGTTGCTTCGGACTGACCGAGCCCGACTTCGGTTCGAACCCAGGCGGCATGTTGACGGTCGCGAGGAAGGACGGCAACGGTTGGGTGCTGAACGGCCGCAAGATGTGGATCACGAACGGGACCGTCGCCGACGTGGCCGTCGTGTGGGCGCGCGCCGAGGGCAAAATCCGCGGTTTCCTCGTCGAAAAGGGCACTCCGGGTTTCACGGCGCCTGAGCAGAAGCACAAGTGGAGCTTGCGCGCGTCGGTGACCAGCGAACTCGTACTGCAGGACGTCAAGGTGCCTGGCAGCGCGATGTTGCCGAACGTCGAAGGACTCAAAGGTCCGCTCGGATGTCTGACGCAAGCGCGCTACGGCATCGCCTGGGGCGCGCTCGGCGCGGCGCTCGCGTGCTTCGACGAAGGTCTCCAGTACGCGAAGCAGCGCGTCGTGTTCGACAAGCCGCTCGCCGGCTTCCAGATTCCGCAACAAAAGCTGGCCAACATGGCGACGCAGATCACGCTCGGTCAGTTGATGGCCTTGCACCTCGGCCGTCTGAAGGACGCCGGCAAGTTGACGCCCGCGATGGTGTCGATGGGCAAGCGCAACAACGTGCACCTCGCGCTCGAGACGGCGCGCATCGTGCGCGACCTGATGGGCGCGAACGGGATCAGCCTCGAGTACCAGGTCGGTCGACACCTGTGCAACTTGGAGAGCGTGATCACGTACGAGGGCACGCACGACATCCACACGCTCGCGATCGGACAGGAATTGACGGGGGTTCAAGCGTTCCGTTGAGCGAATCCCGGACATGATTTCGCCGTCGCCGCGCGAGGCTTGGCGCGCGTCGCTTCGGGTGGCGCTGGCCAGCGATGCCGACGCCATGCACGTCGTGCGCCTCGCGGTGCGCGAGAACCGTCTCTCGCGGCCGGATCGGATCGTGCACGCGGACTACCTGGCGATGGTCGAGCGCGACGGTCGCGGTTGGGTCGCCGAGATCGACGGCCGCATCGTCGGGTTCGCGGTCGCGGATCTGTGCCGATCCAACGTGTGGGCGCTCTTCGTCGATCCCGAGCACGAACGACGCGGAA
>JAYTBY010000792.1:0-2624 GCA_043736755.1 Planctomycetota bacterium
AGCCGATCGCGCAGGTCGCGCGACATCGAATTGAGCCCCTCGGCCAAGCGCCGAACCTCTGCCGGGCCTTCCGAGTCCACGCGCAAGTCAAGGCGACCCGCGGCCAGTTCGGACGCATCACGCTCGAGCTTCTCGAGCGGCCGGGCCAGGGAGCGGGAAATCCAGAGCGACGCTCCGGCTCCGAGGGCCAGTGCGAAGAGTCCGAAGATCGCGAGGCTCTGATGAAACCGCGAGCGCTCGCCGCGCTGAAGCTCGACCTCGGACGCGACGCGAATGAAGCCAATGAAGCGGCCCGCATCGTCGACGCGACGGATGATGTAGTAGGTCTCCTTGCCCGTCGTCGCGCTCTTACGCTCGGCGGCGCCCTCACCGTTCCGACGCGCTTCGAGGACTTCGGGCCGATCGGCATGGTTCGCGAGCGGTCCAACGGCTTCGCTGTCCGAGAGCACGGACCCGTCCGCGTCGATGAGCGTCAAGCGGATGTCGTTCGCGTGCCCAAGGTCCCTGAGTCGTTGCGCGAAGTTCACCGCCGAGGCACGTTTCGCCAGAACTTCCGTCGAGTCCGCGAGCAGTGCTTCGGCCGTGCCCTGGAGTTGCGCACGCATGACCTCCTCCTCGTAACGGCCCACCTGGACGTCGCCGAAAATCGCGGCCGCCACGATGAGGGCCGCGACCAAACCAGTGAGCGCGACGAAGATCCGCGTCGAGAAGGAATCGAGCTTCAAATGAAGCCGCCCAACGCTCGTGATGAGTTCACGGGTCGTCGTGGCGCGATGCGCCGCTGCAGGATTTCCTGTGGTCGGAGGATCGAAATCTTCACGGTCTGTCTCAGTCCGGCGACGTCGGCAACTCGCGGAATTTGTAGCCCAAACCACGAATCGTGAGGATGTGAGAGCCGTACTCGCCGAGCTTCTTCCGCAGCGTAGCGACGTGGACGTCGACGTTGCGGTCGATGATATACGCGTCCTGCCCGAGCACTGCGTTGAGGAGCTCGTTGCGCGTGAACGCCCTTCCGCGGTTCATCACGAGGTGTCGCAGAAGCTTGAACTCGGTCACGGTCAGTTTGATCGCGATCCCGGCCAGGATCACCTCGTGCTTCACGGAGTCGATGACGAGCTCACCGAACCGGGCGACCTTTTGCGTGTCACCGCTCGGCGAGCGCGCATCGTTCGCGCGCAGACGTGTCGCGATGCGCGCGACGAGCTCCTTCATGCCGAAGGGCTTGCGCACGTAGTCGTCGGCGCCCTGCGAGAGTCCGATGACCGCGTCGGCCTCCTCGCCCTTCGCCGTCAACATGACGATCGGGATGTGCGTGGTGCGCGGATCGGAGCGCAGCCGTCGGCACACCTCGAGCCCATCGATGCCGGGCAACATGAGGTCGAGCACGACGAGATCGGGGAGCCGTCGACGCGCTTCCGCCAAGCCGGTCTCGCCGTCCCCCGCCGTGACGACGTCGTAGTGCTCGCGAGCGAGATGATGGCGGACGAGCTCGACCAGATCGGGCTCGTCGTCGACCACGAGGATCCGCGACTTTTTCATGGCGGGCAAGCTAGGGCCTGCGAATCAGCGGCTGGCGAACCCTTGATCAGCACTTTGTAAAGAAGCTGGGCCCGCGGATCCATGTTTCCAGCGTTCCTGGTGCCAGGCCCACTGCTCCGGGTCGAGGCGGATCCAGCGCTCGTACGTCGCGTTGAGACTCTCGAGCAGCCGTCCGCGTGCCCGCTCGCGCCCCAGGTGGGTTTCGAGCGCGAGGGGCTCGTCGCACAGAAGTTCGTAGCGACCAGATCCGCGCCGAACACAGCGTATCGGCACGATGGGGGCACGCGACGCTCGCGCCAACGCCGCGGGAGCGGTCAGCGTCCGGGCCGGGCGGCCGAAGAAGGGTAGGTCGATGCCGTCGAGGCGACGCGCGTTCAGGTCGCACAGGATGCCCAACACTCCGCCGCGCGCGAGGACCTCGAGGAGCTCGCGCGGCGGGGCGGACTGCGGAATCGTGCGGACGCCGTGGCGCGCGCGCGCGTTCTCGATCCACATCGAGCTCGGGTCGTTTGCGCGCCGCAGCCCGACCACCGCGCCCGTATGACCGCGCCGCACGAGTCGGGCCGCGAGGAGTTCCCAGTCGCCGAGGTGTGCCGTGGCGATGATCGCGCCCCGTCCGAGCGCCAGCGCGTCGTCGAGGCGTGCGATCGATGGGCTGACCTCGACGAGGTCGTCGATCCATCCGCCGGTCGCTACGTCGGTCGCGGCGATGTGCAACCAGGACGCGAATTGGCGCGCTGCGTGTCGGCGCACGGCCGCGGCGATGCGCGATCGCTCGGTCTCATGGATCTTGGGGAAGGCCAACGCGAGGTTCGCACGAGTCGTTCGCTCGAACCGTGTCCAGCGCGCAAGCGGCGCACACGCTGCGAGGGCGCCCTCGACGGCGACGCGTGGCGCAAATCGTGTTGCTCCCGTCAACGCAGCCAGGAATCGTGCTCGTAGCGCGCGGCGCCGGAGCTTCTTCGCCGGCACGGTCACGACGTCGAGCTCCGCGAGAGGATCAACGCGCGCACAGCGTCGCGTTGCAGGCGCGAGCCGCGCTGAGCACCCAAGAATCCGGCGACGAAGTCCGCGGACGACGTCCA
>JAYTBY010000793.1:0-2624 GCA_043736755.1 Planctomycetota bacterium
CCGGTCGTACGCGCCGTCCAGGCGACGTCGTGAGCCGAGCGCGCGTGCGCCTCGAAGTCCGCAGCGTGCAGGCATTGCTCCGCTAGGTACGCGCGATCCACGGCGCCGCGCTCGAACGCCAGGCGGGCGAGGCACAGCGCCAGCGCCGCGTCCGTTCCGGGCCGAATGAGGAACGCGCGTCCTCCGCGACGCTCCACGTCGCGCGCCGTGTCCGTGCGCCACACGTCGATCACGACGACGGGCACGCCGCGTTCTTGGAGTCGCTTCACGCGCGGCTGGAGATGTTGCACGGTGCGCGCGATATCCGTACCCCACAACGCGAGGAGATCGGCGTGCTCGACGTCGTCCATGTCGGGACCGAGGACGCGTCCGAGCACGCTCTGATATCCAGCGTCAGCAGTCGCGTCGCAGATGCCGCCATCGTGGTGCGTCGCACCGAGCGCGTTCATCACTCGGTTCGGATACTTGCGCTGCACGAGTCCCATCGAGCCGCCGTACGAAAGCGCGAGTACGTCGCCCAGCGCGAGCGGTTCGATCTTCGTGGCGATGAGGTCGAGAGCTTCGTCCCACGACGCGCGCACGAATTCGTCGCCGCGCCGGATCAGCGGGTGGAGCAGGCGGTTCTCCGCACGGACGACTTCGCCGTAGAGCGCTGTTTTCCCGCACAAGACGCCCTTCGACCACGGATGGACCGGGTCGCCCCGCAATCCGACGAAGGCACCGCGCTCGTCCACGTCGACGAGGACGCCGCAGGCATCCGGGCAGTCGAGCGGGCAAGTCGTCCGGTGCTCGGTGCGGTTGGTACCCACGCTCACGGCCGCTTCGTCTCGTCTTCGTCGATGGATGCTGGACGGCGTCGCGCGAAGGCCGTGCGCAAGTCACCCAGCAGGCCCGAACGGACGATCTCTAGGCGCAAATCCGTGCCGAAGACGAACACCGTTCCGCGCGTCTTGGCGGTCGTGTCCGTGTACGACAACGACGCCGAACCGTTGTCGGCGATCGGCACGCTGACGTCCACGTTCCACTCGCTGGAGCGCAGGCCACCATACGAAAGGACCGGGTTGCCGTTGGCCCCTTCCCACACATCGACCGGTGCGCCCAGCGCCGCGAGTACCGCCTCGAGGTCGGCCGTGCCGACCTCGAGCCCGGCGACGACGGCCGCGACGGGCTCGCGCTCGATGATGTCGCGCTCGTACCGAAAGCTGACGCAGCTCGAAGTACAGAGCGCCATGCAAACGAAGAGTGCGCGTCTCAATCCACGTCCTGCCAAGGCATGGCGTAGCGCGTGTCCTCGGCGTCGAGCGTCGTCCCGACGTGGCGCAAGACGTTCGACTCGTCGAAGAAGAACCAGCAGCGGTCGGAACGCTTGTCCGTGTTCAGGAAGCTGATCACGATCAGCGTGAAACCCGACATCTTCGTCGTCGTGAAGTCGTAGCGCCAGGCGCTGCGTTTGCCGAGCTGGACGACTTCGCTCGGGGCTCCGAGTTCCTGCGCCACTTCCGCTGCGGTCGCCGTGCCGATCGCCAGGGAATCGATCCGCGACTTGTCGAGTGGTTCATTGGCCCGGTCGCGCGAGATGAAACAACCGGAGAGGAGTCCAGCGAGGATGACTGCGGTGAAGAGGATGCGCATTCCCCGTTCCTATCCGATTGGCCACCGCAAGGCCATTCAGGGCGGGTAAGTCGCGAGCGGGGTCTCGAAACCCGTCCAACGACGCAGATCGACGCCCGTTTCGGAGAGCTTGCGCAGTCCGTCCTCGTCGACGAGTTCCTGGTCGCTGTTCGTCGCGAAGACGCGCTCGCGTAGCAAGGTCACGGGTCGCGCCACACCGTGAGCGCGCAGGAAGATCGTGCCGCCCCAATTGAAGTAGGGCACGTCGCCTTCGGCCCCGACCAGTCCCGGGACTCCGACGATCGCGAGGGGGCCCAAGCCGGGCATGCGGCGGACTTCCGCGGCGAGCGTGAGTGCTCCGCGCCCCGCGTCGCGCATCTCACACGCGTCGACGTGCGCCTCGTACATCCACGTCGCGCCGAGTACCGCGACGACGGCGAAACGCGCGCGCGTCGTAGCCCACGCAGCGAGGGCCAACGCTGCGAACGCCGAGGCGAGGATCGCGTAACGCTGGACGAAGCCCGCAGCGCCCACGGCGAGTCCGAGGTCCAAGAGCATCGCCAGGCCTGCGAAGCGCAGGATCCCGCCGCGGCGCAGCGCGAAGACGAACACCGCCGCGACACCAGCGATCGTCACGCACGCCGCCACAGCGCCGAGAGTGCCGCGATGGCCGCGCAAGCCCTCGATGCCGATCTCACGCACGGCCTCGGGAGCCAGTGCGAGTGCCGCCTTGGCTACGTTCGCGGGGAGCGCCGCGAGTTCCTTCGCGCCGTGGACGCGGCCCGGCCGGAAGAACAGGAGATGGGTGATGTGCACGGCGGCGATCGCGCACGCCGCGAGCACGAAGGGATCGCGCAGCGCCGCGGCGGCGCGCCGCATCCCGGTCCGAAGGTCCTCGCAACCGACGCACGCGAGCCACGCGAGGAGGATCGCGGGCAACAGCGACGCGCTCTCGTGGAAGCCCAACGCGACGAGGAAGGCTGCGATACCCGCGATTCCCTGCCACGCGGGGC
>JAYTBY010000794.1:0-5704 GCA_043736755.1 Planctomycetota bacterium
TCGAGGATTCCGTGGTGCCGAGCCCGCACCCCGAAGCCGCGCCAAGACCCGGCGACCAGGCACACTCCTACGGCGCTTGGGGCCCGGCACTTGGCTGGAGAGGCCTCTCCGCGTGCGAGGAACCGAAGGCATCCCGGCGCAACCTTCTCCCTCAAAGAGGCTTGTTTTCAAGCGGTCTTGCATCGTCGATGCCGAGTCGCGCTTCCACTAAACCTGCCGGAGAGCCGCCTTTTTCAGGCCACCTCACTCACCGGCGGCTCGCCACTACAGAGGTTTTTAGGCTCGACGCGCGATCATCGCGCCTGCGAATGGAAATCTCTGATCCACGAACGAACTCGGACGAGCAAGCCGACACGCCGCAACCGAGCAGCTCCGGGGTAGCGCTTGTTTGAGGACTAGCGTCGCGCGGAGATCAGTGCCACGCAGCTTGCGCTCGCCTCGGTCTCGACCGCAGCGTCGTCGTCGAGTCGTGTGTGCACACGTGCCGCTTCGAAGCCGACTTCGTGCAGCACGTCGACGATCTCGGGGATCGACCACAGTCGCCAGCGGTAGGTGAAGGCCTCCGGGAAGCTAGCGACGACTTCGCCTTCGCGCACGATCCGGAAGGACAACGCGTTCACGACGCGAGCTGTGCGCGGGTCCGCGCTGCGCTGTTCGAAGCACCAGCGGATCTCGGTTCCGTCCGCGAGGACCCGGCGGCGTTCCAGAGTTCCGACGCGCCACGCGGATTCGCCGCCGTACGTGTCGAGCGCGACGATGCCGCCCGGCAACAGCCGTGAGCGTGCGTTGCGCGCCCAGTCGATGAACTCCGCACGAGTCCCGAGTTCGCCGATCGAGAAATTCCCGGCGTGGACGACGTCACAGGGCCCGAGCCTCTGAATCGCGGACGAGCGCACGTCCACGACCTCTGTCGCGACCCGCACGTGTGCGCCGCGCGCCAACGCCGCTCCGTCGTGGTCGACCGCGAACGCACGATGGTCCGATCCGCGTGCGACCCAGGCTCTCGAGAGTGCAGCGGAGCCAGCGAAGTCCTCGCCCAGAACCCGCGGTTCGGTGCCGTGGAGCGCATGGAGGAGCTGCACCGTCCGCTCCGCGTCCTGTACGGTTCGTTCGTAGAGGTCGAGCGCGTCGAACATCCTCGATTCCATCGTGAGACGCGAGCGTAGTAAGCGGAGCAATCGGAACGTACCAGCACTTCGAAGGCCGCTTTGCACCGGGATCGCGACGGCACAGCTCCTCGAAGTCCGGCGTGGCGAATACGCCTCGGCGTCGCGCCTTGTTCGCCTCGGTTCGGATCAGCCTTCGAAGCGCCGGCGCATTCCGGGAGGACCTCCGTGGATCCACGGTGCGCGTCACGGAGTAGACTTCGCGGATCCCCATGCTCCGCGCCGCCACGGCTTCGATCCTCTGCGCACTCGCTTCCGCTGGAAAAGCCGCGTCGAGCCAGGCGCCGCCCACCCCGTCACGAGTGCTGGCATTTCTCGCGTCGCCCTCGGCGCAAGACGCGGCCGATCCGGTCGTCGTGTTGCCCTTCGACGCGTTGAGCGTCGTGGATGGCGACGTGCTGGCGTATCGCTTGCTCTCGGCCGGCGTCGCGGTCGGTCGGCGCGGCCTCGAGGTCGTCGACACGGATGGCCGTCGCACGTTGGTGCCCGACATGCGCGCGGACGACACGCGCACGACGGGCGTGTGGACGGACATCCGCGTGCCACTACGCGCCGGGTCGAAGCTGTCACGACTCGAGGCCGTCGCGCGTCGCGTGCGCGGTGTCCAGGTCGCGTACGAACTCGATGACATCCGCATCGAGCGTGCGGACGGCTCGATCCTCGACGTGTTCCGGGACGAGTTGCCCGGAGGCGTGCAGCGCATCCCGGGGATCACGGGCTCCGCCGGCATCACGGTCGCGAACCAGGACGACGTGTTGACCGAGGACCATGTGCGCACCCGCGCCGACGTCAGCGATCCGTGGGGGGCGCTGGATCTCACGGCCTTGCGCGCGCTCGACCGCGAGCGCAATCCCGCGGTTTCCGCCAGCTTTCCCCGTGGACTCGTGTGGACGGGGCCGTGCGTTCCGCTCCGATTCGCGAATGCCGGTGACGACACTTCGTTCCCTGCAGGCGGGCAGCGCATCGGGCTCGATCCCGTGGACGGCGGCCGCTTCTACGAGGTTTGGCTCGCGCTCACGAACACCTCCGCGGAGGAGATCGAGACGCGCATCGTCTTCATCGGGGTGGATCGCGAGCGCGTCGAAGTTCCGATGCGCGTTCCGGCTCGCGGGCCCGACGGATACGCGCCCGAGTTGGGCGAAGGTCACCCCGCTCGCGAATTCGCACTGATCGAGGCTCGTGTCGCTTCGACGGCGAGCCTCGCCTCGTTCCAATTGCCCGAGGATCCGCGGCTACGCATCCTCGCGATCACGGTGGCGTGGCGTCGCGACGGCGCGTCGGACTCGCGGTTTCGCGCGAACTGGCTCGCGCACGCTGGGGTGCATGCGCGAGAGAACCTAGAGGAGAGCGATCGCGCCGATCTACTGCGTTACCTCGCGAATCGGCGTGCAGGAGCGAGCTTCGGCGGCGTGGATGGTGAGGAGGAAGCGGATCGAACGCTCTTCGACGCGCTGCTCGCGCTCGACACGGCCGGGTTCCGCGCCGCCATCGCGGAGCGCTTGGCCGCGCAGACCGAAGCGGCGCGTGGGCGCAAGTCGGCCCGCATCGATCTCGTCGCGACGTTGCCGCGCGCCGACGACGACCTCGCCGCGGCGCTCGCCGACGGCGTGCTCCCGCCGAAGTTGCCCGTCGTCGGTGGGGACGTGCGCGCGATCGCGGAACTCGCCGCGCGCGATCCGGCAGCGTTCGAGCGACTGCGCGAACGGATGAAGTCGGGCGCGTGGCTCGCGCTCGGCGTGAGCCTCGAATCGGGCGTTGCGACACGTCTCGGCGCGGACGCGATGATCCGCGCGATCGCGGGCGACCAGCTCGAACTCCAGCGTCTGACGGGAACGTTCGGCTCGGTCGCGTGGCTCACCCCCGACCTCGCGCGCATCCAGAACATGCCGCAAATCCTGACCTCCGTCGGGATCCGCGCGGCGCTGTTCGATGGATTGCCCAAGCCGCACGCCACGCCGGTCGGACGCTTCACGTCGCGAGGCGTGGAAGTGTTGGCCTTCACACCGTCCGTCCGCAACGAGGGACCGCTTCGTTTCGACGCAGCGGCTTGGCGACCTTGGACGAAGGCCGCGACGAGCGCAACGGGGCGTCCGCCGATTCCGGTGCTCTGCGACGTGTCGTCGACCGTGGCGAGCGAAACGCTGTCGATCGTCGCCGACCTCGATGCGTCGGACATGGCCCCCGATCTCGCGTGGAGTTCCGTGATCGACGTCGTCGAGGCCGGGAGAGCACGCGCGGAAGTGCTCGAGTTCTGGATGCCCGGCACGATCGAACTCGCCGTCGTGCGTCCTCTACTGGATGCGCGCTCGGCGGTGTGCTTCGCCGAGCGCGAGATCGCGCGAGCGTCCGTCGTCGAAGCGCTCGCGGCGCTCGACGGTGCGCCCGATCCCGGCGCGGACACGGCACGCGCGTGGCGCGAACTCATCGCTGCCGCCCGATTGAATGCGACGGATGCGGGCCGAATCGCGCGCGGAATCGCGGAACGGGTGAAGACCGCGGCCGCGGAGAGACTGGCTCTCTTGCGAGCGGCCATGCCGCCGCCGGGCGACGGCGTGCCGCTCGCGATCCTCGATCCCTTGCCGTGGCCGCGCGTCTGCCACTTCGAGCTGGCGAGCAGCGAGTTGCGTTGCGCGGGTTCGGAAGGTGACCTGCCTATGCAGCGCACGGCGAGCGGCGGAATGCTCGTCGAGTACGCTGGTCGCGGCACTCTGCCGGAAGCAGTGCGCGTGCGCCGCGATCCGCTCGCCGAGACGAAGGCACCGGCGCGCGTGCGGCTCGAGGGCTGGACGGTGCGCACCGACGACCTCGTCGTCGCGATCGATCCGACGAGCGGGCGCATCGCGCGGATCTCCGCGCTCGCGGCGGGGAACGAGACGCCGCTGCTCGCCGGGGACGGTGATTCGCTGAGTTGGATCGCCGCGGATTCGACGCCGGAACCGATCGACAGTCTCGAGAAGATCGAGTTCGTCGAGCGCGGTCCGCTGCGCGCCATCGTGCGCATCGTGCGCAAGTCCGCGCGCGCTCGCGTCGAGACGGAACTCCGCGTGACGGCGGGAACGAGCGGCCTCGAGTTGCGCTCGCGCGTGGAACTCCTCGATGCGAGCGGCGACGTCGTGCACACGTTCCCCATGGCGCACGCGACGGCGAATGCGTTGGTCTCGATTCCGCTCGGCAGCAGCCCGATCGGACCGTCGACGGGGTCGCGCGTGCTCGATGGTTGGGCCGCGGCCACGGACGGGGCGGCGACTTTCGCGCTGATCGGCGAGGGCGCGACCGCGTTCCGCTGGAACGAGCGCGCGTTCGGTGTCCTGCTCGGCGAAACAGGCGCGCAGACGCCGCGCACGAGCTCGTTCCGCATCCTAGGTCGAGTGGGCGGTTGGCGTCCCGCCGGCCTCGACGCGGTGTTGCTCGAACACGTACTCCAGCCCGTGCGCGTCGCTTTCGAAGCGCCCGAGCGCGGTCTCGCGTCGCGCGAAGCGATCGTGCGCATCGCGCGGATCGAACGCGACGGCCGACGCACGTTGGGGCCCGCGAGCGGTCTCGTTCCGCTGTCCATCGAGGCCGGGCTCGACGGTTCGATCGTGGTGCGCGTGCTCGAGACGCGCGGCGAGGCGGGACACGCCGAGATCTCGTTCGCGCGCGAACCGTTCGGGGCCGTGCGCGTCGACGTCCTCGGTCGCGAGATCGGTTCCTTGACCGTGACTGGACGCGCGGTCGACGTCTCGATCGGCGTTGGAAGGGTGGAGATCGTGCGCGCCCGGTTGTCTCCATGACCGATTCCATTTCTCGTCCGGATCCCGCCGACAGCCTGCGGGCGCAGTGCGACGCGTGGAGCGCTGCTGCACCGGGTTGGGATCGCTGCTTCCACCTGTTCGAGGACTTCGCCGCTCCGATAGGACTCGAGCTCGCGCACCTCGCGCACGTGAGCGCAGGCGCGCGCGTGCTCGACATCGGTTGCGGCAATGGCGAACCGTCGCTCGCGCTCGCTCGCATCGTCGAAAAATCCGGCCGCGTCGTCGGCATCGACCTCGCGGAGCCGATGGTCAGAATCGCGCGACGTCGCGCGATGGAAGCGCGCCTTGGGAACGTCGAGTTCTTTGCACGCGACGCCTCTGATCTGTCGGGCCTCGGCTCGTTCGATGCGGCCGTGTCGCGCTTCGCGATCATGCTGACACCGGAGCCCGCCGCAGTCGCACGAGCGGTGCATTCCGTGTTGCGCCCCGGCGCGCGCTTCGCCGCGTGCGTGTGGGGCGAGGCGACGGAGGCCCCGTTCTGCACGATCGCGCCGAAGGCGATGCAGCACGTGCTGCACGTCGAGGCTCCGCATCCCGACGCTCCCGGAGCCGTGCGGCTCGGGAAGCCAGGTGCGCTCGAGGATGTCTTGCGCGCCGGTGGATTCACGGACGTCGTGGAAACCGTGATGCGCGTCGAACCGAGCTTCGCGTCGGTCGACGAGGGCGTGCGCTTCTATCTCGAAGGATCGGGGAGCGTACGGCGAGCGCTGGAGGGTCGGACCGATGCCGAGCGCGTCTTGGTCC
>JAYTBY010000795.1:0-5700 GCA_043736755.1 Planctomycetota bacterium
TCTCCGCATCGGATCGACCGGTCGCGCCTGTGGGGCACGGGTGGTGATTCGATTCCGCTCAGGATCCGTGCGCTGGTGCTCAGGGATCAGGAACGAGAAGTCGGGCCGTGACACCCTGCGCGAAGGCGCGAAGTCGTGCCTGGATCTCCTATCACGCGCCATGCCGGGGCACGCAGCGCGGGTAGTCTCCTCGCGGGATGAACCCGATCCGCCCGACGCCGAGCCCGGCACCGTCCCTCGGACGCGAGACCGTCGTGGTCCTCCTCGCGGCGTTCGCCCTCCTCTTGATCCTTCGTGGCGCGGTCCTCTTCGACCCGCCGTACTGGGATGCACTCCTCGGGCTCTTCCCACAAGCCGATTGGCAAGCGCGCAACGGTTTCGATCCGTTCCAACTGCTGCGCGAACAGCCGCGCTACGTCGACGGCGGCGCGTGCGTCTACCCGTTCAGCGCGTTGCCGCCGCTCGCGGCGTTGCTCCAGCGCGCGGTTCTGGACGTGCCCTCACGATTCACGATCCTGCACTTGGCGACGTTCGCGTGCACGGCGATCGCCTGTGGCGCCGTCTTTCGACTCGCGCGACCGTTCGGTCGGTCGGTCGCTTGGCTCGCGGCAGCGGCGTTCCTCGCGCAGCCCGGCACGCAGGCGCTCGCGTGCCAGATCGGCCTCGAAATGCCGCTCGTCGCCTGCGTCGCGTGCGGCATCGCGGCCCTGGCCGAGCGACGCTTCGGCGCGTCCTGGTGCGCGTCAGCGGCCGCACTCCTCGTCAAACCGACCGGCATCGTGGCTATGGTCACGGCGATCGCGTTCTTCCTCGTGCGCGGAGTCCTACCTCGCCTGGCGGGAACGCGCGTGCCGCGCGAGAGGGGCTGGGCACTCGCGCAGGTCGGGCTGGGTTTCATTTTTGCGGCCGAAATTGCGCTCTTGCACGCGTTCGAGCGTGAGCCGACCGGTTCCGGACTCTTCGGCGGCCTCGTGCAGCTCGTCACGAAACTGCTGCTCACCGTCCCCGAGTTCGCGCTGGCACTCGCCCTGCTCGTCGTGGCCGCGATCTTCGCCTGGGCGCGGCGAGATCGCGCCTCGTCGATTCCGCTCGCGACCCTCGCGCCGGCGTTGTTCCTCCTCGCGTACCTCGGGCTCCTCGCGCAGTGGGACAACGTGCTTCCGCGTTACTTCGTCGCCGCGTACCCGGCCACGTTCGCCTTGATCGCCGCAGCACTCGTCCGCTTCGCACCGCGCCCCGCTGTGGCACCTCTACTCGGGGCGATCGCGCTGTTCGGACTCCTGGGCGGGCGCGGGGCCTTCCAGCCCGATCGAGGCGGAGGACTCGTGCTACCGGGCGAGGACGCGCCGCTCGCCGCGAACGACGGTTGGTTGCTGGAGCGTTCGTTCCGCTTCCGCGACGGACTCGCGCTCGACCGCGAGATCGCGCGGTTTGCGAGTGCGCGTCCTGACGCGGTCTTCGTCGCGCCTTGGCCGATCCAACACCTCTTGCTCGAGCCCGCGTTCGGCTACGTCGAGCGCCCGGTTCCCTGCGCATCGGCCGAAACCTCTGTCGTGTGGGGTCGGACCCGAGCGCCGACGATCGCCGAACTGCGCGCGGACGGACGTGAAGTGCTCTGGGTCCTGACCTCCAACGATTTCGTCGGTGAGGCCTCGAAACCGCGCGCGGGAGACGTCGTCGTCGCCCGCTTCGCCGTGGGGGCACAGCGCGCGTTCGTCGTGCGTCGCCCGAGCTTCCCGTGAGCACGGCCGAGCGTTATGGTCGCGGGATGAGGCTGTCTCCGCGCCGCACGGATCTCGCGAGGGGCAGGGTGCCCCAGCCGGCTGTCGTGCGCTTGGGCCGCGTCGCCCTGGCGATCATGGCGACCGTGCCGACGTTCGCGCTGCTCCTCGTGCTCGCTGGATGCGAAGCGCGCCAGTCTGTCGCGACGGGAGGCGCCGCGGCTTTGGCCCGAAACCTCGCGCACGCGAGCATCGTCGAGATCCACGTCGGTGAGGAGTCCGCTGCGGAGCCGCTGCGTCGCCTCGCCGCGTTCGAGCGCGCTCGATCGGGTCGGGACGTGCGGGTTCTCGTCGCCGCACGCGGCGATCCCGCCGCCGCGCGCATCGTCGTCGGCACACCGATGTCGGTCAGCGTCGAAGATCTGGCTGGTCGCGGCGGCATCGCGCTCGTACGGGACACCCCGTGCGCCTTTCGTGTCGCCGGGACGGATCACGACCGGCCCGCAGACCTGGCGCGTGCCACGTTCGAGGATCCCGAGCGTCCCGGATTGCCGGTCACGTTGTGGATCGGCAACGATCTCCAACTCCTGATCCGTCAGATCGAAGATGTGATTCCGTGCGCCACGCCGGCGCTGGCGACGTGGCGTGGCGGAACCAAGGCCGTCGCGGCCGAGCTGTGGCCCGAGGGGGGAGTGCGGGCCGAGGCCGTCGAGCGCCTCGATGCGCAGCGTCCAGCGGCGTTCGCGACGCGTGCGATCACGGGCTTTCGCGTCGAGGCCGAGACGACTCTCGATCCGCAGTCCGTCGAGCGCGTCCTGCTCGAACTCGTCGCGGCACGCGAGCGGGCCAGCGCGTGGTCCGCCGCGCCGTGGCCGGACGTGGCCGTGCGTTTCAGCGGATTCGTCGAGGAATACCGCCTCTCTGGCGAGCATGCGCGCCTCGGGCGCTGGAACCGTACGCGCCCCGCGGCCGAGATGCTCGTCCTCGCGGGCGGCACGGATGGCGGCGCGGCCGCGGTCCGAGCGGGGTTGCGCGGGATGCTCGGTCCCGCGGTGGTTCCCTGGATCGAGGAGGGCGCGAGCGTGTCCGCCGCGCGCGCGTGGTTCGGTCGCGACCTCGATGCGTGGCTCGCGCGGCTCGTCGTGAGCGGTCGCATCCCGGGGACGCGCGAGTTGGTCGATCCCGCGAGCGACGCGCGGATCTCGGCCCACGTACTGGTGCCTCTGCGCGCGGCGCTCTTCGATCACTTGCGCGATACGCGCGGCGACGAGTTCGTGCGCGGTGTCTGGTCGGGGACGCGTGCCCTGACGATCGACGCCGAACTCGAAGCGGCGTTCCGGGCCGGTCTGGCCGCGCGCGTCGAGCCGCTGCGCGAAGAGATCCTGCGCCGCGGCACGGAGAGGCGCGCCGCGGTTCTGTCGAGAGCTCCCGAACTTGGCGCTGTGTTCGTCGAGGATTCTTCGGATCCGCGTCACGGCTACGGTTCGCGCGCGGCGCAGCAGAGCCTTACTGATCTGGCGACGGCTGGTGTGGGCACCGTGCTCTTGCGTGCGGACTTCGTCGAATCGGTCCTGCCGCTCGGATGGCCCGTTCCGCGCGCCTTGGCTCCGAACGCGGGCGACGTGGCGCTGTTCGCGAACGCGCTCGAGGCGCGCGGACTCGGGCTCACGACTCTGTTCTGTGTCAACGTGCTGACGAGCGACGCGGGCACGTACTCCGGAGCGTTCTCACGAGACGGCGCGGAGGCGTGGAAGCTCCTCTTCGAGCGGCAAACGCGTGCGGTCGAGCATGCCGGGTACCTTGCGAACCTGGCCGACGTGGATTGGTTGTGCGTTGGCACGGCGTTGCGCGCGATCTCGTCGAGCGAACCTGACGGCCGACGATCGATCGCCGCGGAGGCCGACTGGAAACGCGAAGGGTGGAGCTCCGTCCTCACCGCCGCGCGCGGCGCATTCCCCGGCGCGATCACGTATGCGACGGCGGACCTCTTCGAGGCCGAACGTGCCGTGTTTCTCGCGGATCTCGACGCGATCGGGATCGAGTTGGCACCGCGACACGAACCCGGGGCACCACTTCCCCGCGCGGACATCGCCGCGAAAATGGCGGTAGCGCTCGACGGAATCGGTGCGATCGCCCGTCGTCTCGAAAAGCCGGTCCTCGTGACGCATGCGAGCTTCGCCCCGATCCGAGGCGATTCGGCGACGGTCCGAGGCGATTGGCGTGACACGAGCCTGCTCCTCTTCGGCGACGCCTTGCTTGGAGCGCGCGCTCGCGGCGTCGACATCCGCGGTGCCTGGGTCGCACGCGTCTCCACGGATTCGCGCGAGCCTGGATTTGGCGCCCGCGACTCACGCTTCGACGCGCGTCACCTCGGACCGTTCCACGCTCGTTTCAGAGAAGCGTTCCGGACAGGAGCGCGATCGCCACGCTGAAATAGATCACGAGGCCCGTGACGTCGGAGAGCGTCGCGACCAGCGGCGCTGATGCGCTGGCCGGGTCCAGGCCGAGTCGTTTCAGAGCAAAAGGCAAGAGCGCGCCGACCACCGTGCCCCACGTCGTGACGCCGAGGACCGAGAGCCCGATCGCTACGCCGATGAGCATGAAGTGATCGCGCAGCGGCACGTTCGTCGGATCGCCGGATGTGTGGTGCCAGACGATGACGATCAGGAGACCGAGGACGCCGAGCATCGCCCCGAGCGCCAATCCGGCCGCGATTTCGCGCAAGAAAACACGCCACCAGTCCTTCAAGCGCACTTCGCCGAGCGCCATTGCGCGGATGATGAGCGTGCTGGCTTGCGAGCCGCAGTTGCCGCCGCTCGAGATGATGAGCGGCATGAAGAACGCGAGCAGCTTGACCTCGTCCAGCGTGTGCTGGAAGTACCGGATGGCCCCGACCGTGAGGGTGCCGCTCACGAACAGGATCACGAGCCACACGGCGCGCTTCTTGAACATCTCCAGGAACCCAACCTGGAGGTAGGGCGCTTCGAGAGCTGCCGTACCACCGATCTTTTGGATGTCCTCGGTGGCCTCTTCGCGCACGACGTCGACGATGTCGTCGGCCGTGACGACGCCCTGCATGCGGCCTTCGTAGTCGACGACGGGGATCGCGAGCAAATCGTGCTGCGCGAACAGGCGACCGACCGCCTCCTGATCCATCTCGTCGGGAACCGTGACGAGATCGCGCGCCATGACGTCGCGCACGCGCGCGTCGCCGCGCGCCATCATGAGCTGGCGAAACGAGACGACGCCTTGGAGCCGCGATTCCTGGTCGAGGACGTAGGCGTAGTAGATGCTCTCGACGCGTTCGCGCGTCTGGCGACGCAAGTAGCCGATCGCCTCGTCGACCGTCATCTCGGGACGCAGCCGCGCGTAGCGCGGGTTCATGAGGCCGCCGGCCTCGTCCTCCGAGTACGCAAGCAGCACGTTCATCTCGCGTCGGGTCGCGTCGTCGAGCAGTTCGAGCAGCCGCGGACGTTCGTCGTCGGGCAACTCCTGGAGCACGTCCGCGAGGTCGTCCGGCGGCAGCGCGCGGAGCCACCAGCGCTGCTCGGCGGTGGGGAGGTTGAGGACGATGCGCGCTCGATCGAACGCGGACAACTCGAGGAACACTTCCTCGGCCTCGGCCGAGGTCAGATGTCGGAAGCCTTCGACGCGACCCTCGGTGTCCAAGACGGCCCAGGCGTCGCGCAGGTCCACAGCGGAAACGCGCGGGTTCGCGAGGTCATCGTCCGTATCGAGGGGAACCACGCCGCCCGTTCTACCGCGGCGCGCGCCGCCTTCGAACGGGGATTCGACCCGGGAACGACGCGTGGCTCGAGTTCGTGAACTCGAGCCACGGTCCATCGGCCGTGCTCACGAGGTTTGGGGCCGCCATCGCTTCCACGCTCGCGGACCAGAACGGTCGCTCCAACAACCAAGGCCGCGAGGTAGAACCGTCGCCCGAACTTGCGAGGCCGCGAGCCTGGAACGTCGCCCGAAC
>JAYTBY010000796.1:0-2617 GCA_043736755.1 Planctomycetota bacterium
TCGCGCCGCGACCGGGCACGACGACGCGCAGGGCGGACCACACGGCGGCTTCGGCCCAGCCGTCGGCGACGATGCGGCGCGCGCGGAACGGCGCGAGACCGAGTGCTTCGGCATGTCGCCGTGCTTCGGCATCGACCTCGGGGATCAGGATCTGCGTCCGGACGCGCGCCGGTGCAGCGCGCTCGATCGCGGCGAAGGCAGCGCGCACGCGGGAATCGAGACCCTGGTACTCGGAAGGTGCTGATCTTGGGGCGGGCGCGAACCACTGCACGAGCAGGTCGAGATCGCCGCGGGCGAGCCGTGATTCGAGCGCGGGATCCACGCGCTCGACACGGTCGCGGGCGAACTCGACGCCACCCACGGCGGCCGTCGTCGCGAGGCGCGCGAGGGCAAGAGCACAAGCGACGAGCAGAATCCCGAAGAGGATCGCGGTCGGCGCACCGCGCTTCACGAGCGTTCCTCCGCGACGCTCCTCGCGTTGAGGACCAGGAACGCGGCCGCGATCCCGCCCATGTGGACAATGCCGGCGAATGGCACGAAACCGCGCACGAAAGCCGCAAAGTGCGGCATGGGAGAGATCGTGGAGGCGAGGAACGTGCCCGGTCCGATGCTCGGCGCGAATCCGTCGACGATGGCGATGACGCGCGGATCGCCGATCCCGACGACGAACACGCCGGCGAGCGCGGAGAGCAAGAACGCGGTGATTTGATCGGCCGTGCGGCTGGAGATGAACGCAGCGACGCTGAGGAACTCGGCGCCCAAGAGGAACGCGCCGAAGTATCCCGCGCCGATCGCGCCGAGGTCCGGGTCGCCGAGCCACTCGAGGAGGATCACGAGCGGGATCGAGCCGACGAGGAACAGTCCGAGGACCACGAGCGCCGCTGCGTACTTGCCCAGCACGACCTGGGTCGCGGACAAGGGCAGCGTGCGCCACAGCTCGAACGTGCGTGTGCGGAGGTCCTCGGACCAGAGGCGCATTCCGAGCGCCGGCGCGAGTGCCGCAAGTGCCCACGGCAACAGTTGGAAGTACGGCGCGAGGTCGAGCTTGCCGGTTACGAAGAACTCGTTCAGGAACCAGCTCGTCGTCGCGGTGAGCGTCGCGAGGATGGCGACGTAGGCGATGGGGGAGTCGAAGGCGGCGGACAGTTCGCGCGAGAAAACGGCGCGGAAACCGGCGAACCCACGCGCGCGGCGTGCCGCGACGACGGGTTGGGGCATCGAGCTCAACGGTCGGCTCCCGCACGCACGGCCGCGAGCACGTGCGCTTCGATGGAGTTTCTCGCGAGCTGCGCCGCGCTGGCGAGGTCGGCGAGGGAGCTGTCCAGCACGATGCGTCCGCGCTGGATCGCGAGGAGTCGATCGCTCGACTCGAGGACCTCCGCGACGACGTGGCTCGACAGGAGGATCGCGCGATTCGGCCGCAACTCGCGCAGGAGATCGCGGAACGCTACGACCTGCAGCGGATCGAGACCGTGCGTCGGCTCGTCGAGGAGGAGCACCGGCGGATCGTGGAGGATCGCCGCGGCGAGTCCGATGCGTTGACGAAAGCCTTTGGAGCAGGATCGAATCGGTCGGGTGAGCACCTCGCCGAGATCGAGGCGATCGACGACGAACTTGCGCCGGGCCACGAGGTGAGGACCGTCGATCCCGTGCACGGCGGCCGCGAAATCGAGCCATTCCGCGACGCGCATCGATTCGAAGAGCGGGTTGTGCTCCGGCAGATATCCGATGCGCGACCGCACATCGAGCGGCGCGGCCACGGTGTCGAATCCCGCAACGTGCACCGACCCGGAAGTCGGCACGAGGCTCGTGGCCAACATGCGCAGGAGCGTCGATTTTCCGGCGCCGTTCGGTCCCAGGAATCCGACCACCTGACCGGGTTCGACGCGAAAGGTCACGCGATCGACAGCGAGGACTTCTCCGTAGCGTTTCGTGACGTCGGCGACGCGGATCATGGGCAGAGCGCCGCAGGATAGCGGGCCCGAGCTCGCATTCCGCTGTTCTTGGGCGTCGTCCTCGCGGACTGCCTTGACACCTCACCAGGGTGGGATAGCCTGCCCTCGGGGCCTTCCCTTCCGGCGCGGCCCCGTTCCTTCGGTTTCGAGAGGTCCAGCCAGCATGTTCCAAGCCCCCTCGCGCTTCGTCCTCCCGCTCCTTGCCGTGGCCGTCGCGACGTCGACAGCGACCGCGCAGTGTCCCGAGTTGGGACCCGTTCAGAACTACACCGGTGCCGGCGCGATCACGTGTCCCTGCTTCGTCCCGAACGAGGAAGCGCTGGCGATCTTCAACCAGGTTCCGGCGGCGGACTTCCCGATCGTGATCACGAAGATAGCGATCGGTTGGGGCTCGCAGAACGGCGGCGCGCTCACGGCGGTCGAGGATGCGCTCGTCGTCTACAACGGCATTCCGAGCGGCGGTGCGCAGCCCGCCTACGAGTACTTCGCACCGCAGCTGACCGACGGGTTCATCAACGAGTTCGACCTCACGACGACGGCTCCCGTCGCGACGATCAACTCCGGGCCGTTCACGGTTGGCTTGCGCTTCTTCAACCAGGTCAACGTGCCTTCAGGCGGCGTCTATCCGCCGAGCACGGTCGAGGACAGCGGCTGTCAACCGG
>JAYTBY010000797.1:0-5690 GCA_043736755.1 Planctomycetota bacterium
GTGGGTTACGGCGGCCGCATCGCGGAAGCCGAGTTCTGCGGCGACATCTCGGCCGGCGCGTCGAGCGACATCAAGCAGAACACGGAGCTCGCGCGACGCATGGTCGCGGAGCTCGGCATGAGCGACAAGGTCGGCCCGGTGAACTACGCCGAGCGCCAAGGCAGTGAGTTCCTCGGAACGGAGCTGATGAGCTCGAAGTGGCACAGCGAAGAGACCGCGCGCGAGATCGACCAGGAGATCCAGCGGTTCCTGCGCGAAGCGTATGAACGCGCCGAAGTGCTGATCCGCGCGAACCGCAACGCGGTCGAGAGCTTGGCGACGGCGCTGATGCGCTACGAGACGATCACGGGCGAGGAAGTGAAGGAGATCCTGTCCGGCGCGTCGCTCGACTCGTTGCGTCCGGGGGCTCCGCACGTCGTGCCGCGGACGGCGAGTGCGCGCGCAGAAGCGGCGAAGAACGCGCCGAAGACGGTTACCGGCGGCGAGATCCCGGGGACTCCGGGTCTGTCGCCGGCTTGAGCGGCGAGGCCTCGCTGCGATGAGTGACCTGGCGCGCGACCCCGTCTTCGGCGAGGTCGCGCGCGCGCTTTCACCGCGGTTGTGGGTCGGCGGCGTCTCCTTCCGCGCCGACACGATCCCCGAGCGCGAGCTCGCGATCTTCGACAAGTACGGACTGCCCTTCGAGCTCTCGGTGGGGGAGACTCCGTGGCCGGAGCAGTGCCTCAGCCTCGTCTTCGATCGCGAGGACCTCGAGCGCGCCGCCATGTCCTCGCCGTGCGCGGCCGCGATGCTCGCGGCGCACGACAACGCCGAGGCCGAGCCGCGCCGGCTGCGCATCCTCGGGGTCGTCAACGTCACGCCCGACAGCTTCTCCGACGGCGGGCGGTTCCTCGACCCGGCACGCGCGGTCGAGCACGGATTGGAGCTCGTCGCGCAGGGCGCCGACGGGCTCGACGTCGGCGGCGAGTCGACGCGGCCCGGGTCCGAGTCGATCACCCTCGAGGAGGAGCTCGAGCGCGTAATCCCCGTGATCCGCGGGCTCGCGCTCGCGACCAAGGTTCCGATCTCGATCGACACGCAGAAGTCGGCGGTCGCGCGTGCCGCGCTGGACGCCGGAGCCGTGATCGTCAACGACGTGTCGGCCGGGACCGCGGACGCGCAGATGTTCGCGGTCGTCGCCGAGCGCGGCGCGTACTACGTCGCGATGCACATGCAAGGCGACCCTCGGACGATGCAGGACGCGCCGAGCTACGTCGACGTCGCCGCGGAAGTGCTCGAGTACCTGCGCGAGCGCTGCTTCCGCGCGCTCGAAGCGGGCGTCCGCCGCGAGAGACTGTGGATCGACCCCGGCATCGGCTTCGGCAAGACGCTCGCCGACAACACCCATTTGATGCGTCACCTGAGTCAGCTGCGCTCGCTCGGGCTCCCGATCGTGTTGGGTGTCTCGCGCAAGTCGTTCATCACGAAGATCACCGGTCTCGACACGCCCCCCGAGCAACGCATCGGAGGTACGGCGGCAGCAGTCGCGATCGGCGTGCTCGGCGGCGCGGACGTCCTGCGCGTCCACGACGTCGCGATCATGCGCGAAGCCGCGCTCGTCGCGCGCGCGCTCGGCAGGCCGTACTGAAGCGCGCTCTTCCTTCGGATGCGCGCGGGTAGCAGAATCCCGCGGGACTCTGGAGACGAACCTGGCGCAGTCACGCATCTTTGGTACGGATGGAATCCGCGGTCGCGCAGGCGACGGCTGGCTCTCCGTGCCCGCGGTGACGAGCCTCGGCGCCGCGATCGGCGAAGTGCTCGGTGCGCGGATCCCGCGCCAGAACAGTGCGGGCGCTGCGCGCGGTCCGGCCTCGCGACCGCGCGTGTTGTTGGCACACGACGGTCGCCGATCCGGGCCCGAGCTCGAAGGCGCGCTGGCCCGCGGCCTCCTCCACGCCGGATTCGATTCGACGAGCGCGGGTCTCATCACGACGCCCGGTCTCGCGCTGCTCACGCGCACCGGCCACTTCGTGATCGGCGTCATGGTCAGCGCGTCGCACAACCCGGCCGAGGACAACGGGATCAAGATCTTCTCCGGCGAGGGCGACAAGCTCTCCGACGAGATCGAGCTCGAGATCGAAGGCGTGCTGCGCGCGCGACCGACGCTCCAACTGCCAGGAAATGGGCCGAAACACGACGCGACGTTGGAGGAGCAGTACCTCGACCTCCTCCTGCAGGGTCCGGCCGCGAACTTGCGCCTCGATGGGCTCGTCATCGCGCTCGACTGCGCGCACGGCGGCGGCAGTCGTATCGCGCCGCGCGTGTTCGGGCGCCTCGGCGCGCAAGTGATCTCGATCGCGGCCGAACCCGACGGCGACAACATCAACCGCGGCGTTGGTGCGACGCACATGGAGGCGCTCCAAGCCGCGGTGCGCGCACACAAGACGGATCTCGGCATCGCACTCGACGGCGACGGCGATCGCTGCTTGCTCGTCGACGAGCGCGGCGAAGTCGTGCACGGCGACGGGATCCTGACGCTGCTCGCGATCGACGCGATGCGGCGCAAGGCGTGGAAGGATCCGCGGCTCGTCGCGACGGTGATGAGCAACAAGGGGTTGCACCGCGCGCTGCGCAACGTCGGCGTTTCCGTCGTCACGACGGACGTCGGCGATCGGCGCGTAGTCGAGGCGTTGAAGCGCGAGAACTTGAAGCTCGGCGGCGAACAGTCCGGTCACGTCGTCTTCGGGCCCGATCACCACTTCATCGGCGACGGGATCTACACAGCACTGCGCGTGTTGCGCGTGCTGCGCGAAGCGAAGAAGCCGTTGTCGGTGCTCGCATCGGCCTACCAACCGTTCCCGCAAGTGCTCTTGAACGTGAACGTGTCGCGCAAGCCGGTGTTGAACGACATCGCGAGCATCGCCAGCGCGCGCTTGCGCTTCGAGAACGAGCTCGGCGAGGACGGACGCATCCTTTTGCGGTATTCCGGCACGGAACCGCTAGCGCGCGTGATGGTCGAAGGTCCCGACGCGGACCGCATTCGCGAGCAAGCGCAGACGTTGGCGGATCTCATCACGGCCGAGATCGGGGCCTAGAGGTAGACTCGGGTTCGGAGACCGATTCCCCGGTTCGAGTACCGGATTTTTCTGGCCACATCCCCGATGGACGCCACCGAAGATCGCGACGAACGTGACGGCATGGACTTGCACCTGCCGCCGGAACTATCGGATGTCGTTCACATCGAGCAGCACAACGCGAACTTCGACGAGCCCGTCGAGCTCGTGCGCGAGAGCTTGCGTCGTCTCGACGAGGACCAACGCTGGCGCGACGAGCTGCGCGCCGCGATCGACGTGGGTTGGGCGCAGGCGGAGGCCGGGGAACTGCTCGATCCGGCTGAAGTGTTCGCTGAGCTGAAAGCTCGCATCGAAGCGCATCGCAAGAACGGTTTGTGATGTCCTATCGGCTGTCGCGGGCCGCCAGGGAGGACCTGGTGGCGATCAGCGACTTCGTGTCGCGTGAGAGCGGAATCGTCGCCGCAGACAGGCTGATCGATCGCATCTTCGCGGCGTTCGAGCGGATCGCCGAAGCTCCAGGTATCGGCCGTGAACGGCCCGAATTCACCGCCAAGTCCGTGCGCGTCTGGCAATCGTTCGACTACCTGATCATCTACAGCCGAGGCGAGGCGTTCGCCTCCGTGCTGCGGATCTGGCACGGAGCCCGAGCTCCATGGCGACTCGAAGATGCGATTCGCGAGGCCGAGGAGGACGGGTGAGCAGCCTCGCACTCCATGCCTGGAATCGACGGTCGCGGCGATGTCGCTCGCGCGCGACGAGATCGAGGCCTATGCGTGGGACCGACGAACGCACGGAACGCGACGGATTTCGCCGGATTGGAGATCACGGCCGACACTAGATTGATACGCGGGGACAGGACGTGCGACCGACGAGGAACGGACGCCGCAGACGCGGAGCGACGGCATGGAAGCACCGAAACCGAAGCCTGGAATGACGATCCGACTCTCACCCGAGGACGCCGAGATCGTGAACAAGTTCGTGCGCCGCGGCGACTTCGCCACGCCCCTCGACGTCGTGTGGGAAGCGGTGCGTCGGCTCGCCGAGGATCGTAGGCGGATTGAGGCTCGGGGCGACAAGCGCAGAGTGGACTGAACTGGATCCGGCGCGAGGGACGCGAGCCGCGGACCGACAGACCTCGGGACCCCTGGACAGACTCCGCTCCG
The DNA here is from genome assembly GCA_043736755.1 of Planctomycetota bacterium. Classification (GTDB taxonomy): domain Bacteria; phylum Planctomycetota; class UBA1135; order UBA1135; genus JAEUHZ01. The sequence continues at coordinate 4,217 of JAYTBY010000797.1, forward strand.
TACTCGAGCTTCGTTCAGGCGTCCGGACTCGGCGGACCTGCTGGAGCGGGACGGTGCGTAGGGAAGTGCGAGGCGCGACCTCTGGCGACGGGAGCGAGATCAGCGAGAGCAAGTGATCGTCGAGTGCTTCACGCAGACGAGGTGAAAGCCGATGGCGAGGAGCACCCAGCAGGGGACGGATCTCGAGGGCCGATGAGCGCGCACGGCTGGTCCTGACGCCGGCGGATCGACGAACTTCCCCTTCGAGCGCCTCGACGCTAGCCCAGTTCGGTCGTCACCACCGCTAGACTCGCGGCGCTTGGACGTCCACGTCGCCATCGAGACCTCGACCCGCCAGGGATCCGTCGCTGTCCGCCGCGGCACGGACGGAAGTCGCGCGGACCTCGGGGAATCGCGCGCCCATGCGTCGGACTTGATGCCCGCCGTCGACCGGCTCGTGAGGGAGCTCGGCGGCAATCCGGACGAGCTCACGTCGGTCCTCGTCGGCACCGGCCCCGGTAGCTACACCGGCCTGCGCGTCGGGATCGCGACCGCGCTGGGCCTCGCGCGCGCCTCGGGAGCCCGCGCGCGCGGCGTCCCCTCGGGCGAGGTCCTGGCCTTCTCCGCGCTCGACCCGGGGCAGAGCGCGTTCCACCTGATCGACGGGCGATCGGGCGGGTTCTATCTCGCGCGGTTCCTGCGCACGGTGGACGAGATCGAGGTCCTCGAGTCCCCCATCGTCGTCGGGCTCGACGAGCTTCCGGCGCGGCTCGCGGGGTCCGTGCCGATCCTCACCGACGCGGCGACGGTGCAATCGTCGGGGCTCTCCCCCGAGTTCCTCGAGCGCATGCGCACCGACGTTCGGCCGGATGCGATCGCGTTGCTCGAGCTGGGGCTCGCGCGTCTCGAGCGACTCGGACCGCAAGCTCTCGACGCGATCGCGCCGCTCTACTTGCGACCGTTCGGCATGCGCCTCGGGAACTGACGGCTCGATCCATTCGAGGGGTGGCTCCGTCGCCCGGGTTTTCCTCCCGAATCAAGTGGGCTCGACGCCGGTTGGGCTCAGCGACCCGCCTCGATCGAGGCCGAGCTACCTGCGGGATGGCGGCGTCGGGCGGCCAGGATGGAAGCGCGATCCGGGATCTCTGCCCATTCAAGTTCGAGTCGCGCAGAACATCGGCACCGCGCGCTGCAACCCGGGCCGAGCGTCGGATCCCGACGTCGTCGCGCGCGCCGCGATCGCACTCGCGATGACGAGGCTCGCCATAGCGCTCGAGCACGCGTCGCGAACCCGTTGTACCGACCTCGTGCACGTGGCAGTCTCCAGATGTGAACGAGCATCGCGCCTGGGCCGAGATCGATCTCGATGCGCTGACCACGAACCTCGCGGTCATCCGCACGAAGGCCGGAGCGGGCACGCGCGTCCTCCTCGTCGTCAAAGCCGACGCGTACGGACACGGCGCGGTCCCGATCGCGCATCACGCCGTGCGTTGCG
>JAYTBY010000798.1:0-2613 GCA_043736755.1 Planctomycetota bacterium
GCATGGATCGCGCGCGTCGAGAACTCGCCGCTCGTCGATCCGCTCGGTCTCGACTACGAAGCGTCTCACGGGAAACACGTTCTGCTCGGCGTCCTCGACCTCGCGGAGGCGCGTTGATCCCCGCACTCGAAGTCCGCAACGTCACGAAGCGCTTCGGGAAGCTCGTCGCCGTCGACGGCGCGAGCTTTTCGGTCGAACCCGGTCGCATCACCGGTTTCATCGGCCCGAACGGCGCGGGCAAAACGACGACGATGCGCATCGCGGCGACGCTCGAGTTGCCCGACGAAGGCGACGTCTTGCTCGATGGCGTGTCCGTGCTCGACGATCCGCGCGCGGTGCGGCGCAAGCTGGGTTTCATGCCCGATGCGTACGGCGCTTACTCCAGTACGACGCTGTGGGAGTACCTCGACTTCTATGCACGTGCCTACGACTTGGCGGGTGACGTGCGCCGCCGTCGCGTCGAGGAAGTCCTCGAGTTCACCTCGCTCTCCACGCTGCGCGAGAAGGAGATGGCGTCGCTCTCGAAGGGCCTCAAGCAGCGGTTGTGCCTGGCGAAAACGCTGCTGCACGATCCGAGTGTGCTGATCCTCGACGAACCGGCGGCGGGACTCGATCCACGCGCGCGCGTCGAGCTGCGCGAGCTCGTCCGCGCGCTCGCGAGCATGGGGAAAGCGATCCTCGTGTCGTCGCACATCCTCACGGAGCTGGCGGAGATGTGCGACGGCATCGCCGTCATCGAGGCGGGGAAGATCAAGGCCACGGGATCGGTCGAGAGCATCACGCGCGGCCTGCAACTCGCCGTGCCGATCTACGTGCGCGTGCTCGAGGACGCGGACCACCTCGAGCGCGCTCTCCTGGAGCTGCCCGGCGTCGAGCGCGTGCGTCGCGAGGGCGAAGGCGTCGTCTTCGATCATGCCGGTAGCCCCGAGGGTCTCTCGACGATTCTCGGCGGGCTGCTCGCCGCGGGCCTGCATCCGATCGAGTTCACGCCGCGCGCGATGGGGCTCGAGGAAGTCTTCCTCTCGCTGACCGAAGGGAAGATGCAGTGAAGGCGAGCGCGACGTCGGATCGCTGGAACCCGATCCTCCTGAAGGAAGTCCGTCAGGCGCTGCGCGGCAAGATGTTCGCGTTCCTGTTCCCGGCGACCGTTCTCGTCGGCGTTGGCTTGGCGATCACCGTGCTCGTCGATAGCCACCTGCAGACGAACATGGGTCCGCAAGTGTTCCTGCCCGTGATCACGGTCCTCGGCATCGCAGCACTCGGGCTCGTGCCGTTCTCCGCGTTCCAGTCGATGGGGGCCGAGTGGGACGAGGGCACGCACGATCTTCTCGTCCTCTCGCACTTGTCTCCGACGCGGATCGTGCTCGGGAAGCTCCTCACCGCGTCGGTCGAATCGGGCCTGTATTTCGCGGCGTTCCTGCCGATCCTGCTCTTCACGTTCTTGCTCAACGGCGTCGCGCTGCAGGACATCCTGTTCCTGGTCGGGATGCTCTACGCCGCGTCGATCTCGATGAGCGCGATCGCGATGTCGCTCGCGGGGCTGACTCGTGTGCGCTTCTGGCGTGTCGTCCTGCTCGCCGTCCTCGCGGGCATCGGGTTCCTGGCGCTGCTCGGCGGCTACGAACTCGCGGAGCAATTCGTCCAGCGGGGTCGCGGTCTCAGCTCCTCGTCGGCGGGGGATGAGGTCTTGGCCGTCACGACCCTCGTGTTCGGTTCCGGGGTCTTGGCGTTCGCCTTCGCGGCGACGCGCATCGCGCACCCCGAGGACGATCGGTCGGGGTCAGTCCGCATCGCCTGCACCGCGTTGCTCGTCGCGACGCTCGCGGCGCTTTCCGTGACCGTGGTGCGGACCGGCTCTGGCATTCCGACCTACATGGCCGCGGTGATCATCGGCGTCCTGGTTTCGTGCCTCGCCGTGTTCTTCGTGACGGAGCCGGAACGCCTCCCGCGACGGTGCGCGCACCGCATCCCGAGCCATCCGCTGCTGGCGTTGCTGCTCACACCGTTCCTACCCGGTGGCGGCCGCGGAGTCCTGTGGTGGTTCTTGCAGCTCGCGATCGTCGCGACTTGGGCGAGCGCGCTGGAATCGGTGTATCCCTACTCTCGCTCGTTCAGGGACCACTGGTCGCTCGAGACGTTCATTCGCTGGTGCGCGTTCATGTCGTACTTCGCGGTCTATCTCGCCGGCTTCTCGCTCGCGCTCGGGCCGCTGCGCAAGCGCTCCTACGGTCCGCTCGCTGCGAGGATCATCCTTCCGTCCGTCGCCGTGCTCTCGATGGTCGTGCCGATGTTCCTGGGCTTCCTCTTCGACGATTCGCGCTGGCAGAACGGGCACCATCCGTTCTTCCCGTTCGAGATCATCGATCGCGGTGGCGAGGCTAGTGTTCGGGCCGGCGCGTTGCTCGTCGCGTTCCTCGTCCTCGTCGTGAACGCTCCGCGACTCGTGCGCTCGGTCGAAGAGGTGCTCGCGGCCAGTCGAGCACGTCGCTCCGTGCAAGCTCGCACGGGAACTGAGGCCGCGCGTGCCGTCTGACGCGATCCTCGCCGTACCGCTCCTCGAGAAGCTGGGCGAGCGCGCGAACCCGATCCTCGTCAAGGAGGTGCGCTCTGCAC
>JAYTBY010000799.1:0-5682 GCA_043736755.1 Planctomycetota bacterium
TGTGGACCGGCGCGGGCGGCACGTCGGGAACTGCGGCGATGGCCGCGGGGATCGCGGGCAGCATCGGGCCTTGGCCTGCGTTGCTCGGCGGTGCCGGTGTCGCGTTCCTCGGAGCACGCGCGTTCCTCACGGGATCGCGCGCCACGCTGCTCGCGGGCGTGCTCGGAGTCGTCGGAGTCGCGGCGGGACTTTCCGTCGTCGCGGGCTCGCTCTCCGATCTGCGCGGCGGGGCACTCGGCACATTGACGGGCGGTCGCATCGCCGTGATGACGCACCCCGCGGTCGGGATCCTGCTCGGCGCGATCGTCGCCTTCAGCGCGGCGTACTTCGCTTGGATCCGTGAGGATCCCGCCGCGGCAGCGAAGCTCGCGCCCGCGCGGCGAGCGACGCCCGCACCGCCCAAAGGTGATGACGGCGTCACTCCGGCCGAGTCGGCGATGCTGTTCCCCGAGGTGCGCGACGAGGACCCGATCTCGCCTGCGCGCCCGATCCCGGCGCCGGCGAAACCGGTCAAGCCGCTCTATCCCGAGGACGTGCGCCTCAAGGGCGAGATCCCGGTCGGCACGCGGCCGCTCGCGGACGCGAACGCGCTCGCGGCGGGCATCCCGGAGATCGCGGAACCGGCCGTGTATCGCTGGACGGCACCGCGCGCCAACCCCGCGTTCGCGCCGGATCCGACGCGGATCGCTGCGGAGGAGATCGAGGCACTCGCCGACGTCGCGCCGCCGATACCGGCGTACGCGCGAGAGCCGGCTCGTGCTGAGGTCGTCGACGTCGCCGAAGAGGTCGACGAGCTGCCGATGCCGCCGCGTCCGACGTGGGAGACGACGGGGCTCACCGAAGACGACGAGCCCGTCGATGCGTACGGCACGCCGCTCTCGCTCGTCGAGAAGGCGCGACGCGTCGTCGAGGAAGAGGAACTGGCGTCCGTCGCAGCGACGCGCATTCCGCGCGAAATCGGTGACGCGAGTGAGATCGACGCACGCGGCGAAGAGTCCGAACTCGACGCGTTGACGGAGGAAGAGCTCGAGGAAGCCCTCGACGAGGTCGCCGTGGTGGCGGTCGTCGAGATTCCGGTGGAGATCGTCCGCGCCGAAGTCGAAGTGCCCGAGGTGCGTCAACCGTCGATGCTCGACGAGTTGCGCGCGACGAACGCGGCGATGCGCGCGGAAGCGGGTCACCAGGAGGAGTACGACGAGCTGGAGGAAGAGGTCGTGGCGGTCATCGCCGAGACCGAGCTCGAAGCAGCCGTCGGGACGGCCCCAATCGACGAAGACGAGGCTGTGCTCGAGGCCGAAGTCGCCGTCGAGGACGAGGATGTACCCGTCGAGGCGGTCGCCGTCGAAGCCGAACTCGTCGAGGACGAACTGGACGAGGAGGAGGAGAGCGATGCTGACGCACTCGACGTCTTGGTCGAGGCGCCGGTCGCTGCCGAACCCGAGCTCGTCGCCGCGTCGCTGGAGGACGGCAAGGTCGCGTTCGTGACCAGCGACGCCGTCATCGCCGAGTCGCGCGTCGAAGCTGCCGAAGCTCGCGCGGAACTCGCGCTCGAAGATGCGGCCGAGGCCGTAGTCGGCGACGCGATCGACGACGTGGCCGAGGAAGAGGCGGAAGACGTGGCCGAGGACGTGGCCGAGGAAGTGGCCGAGGAAGTGAAGCCCGCCGTCGTCGCTCCCGCGCCCCGCGCGAAGGCCGTCGTCGTGCCGAGCCTCTTCGATGCGGTCGAGCCCGAACTCGTGCTCGCCCCACAAGCGGCCGTGCCGGCCTCACGAGCCGAGAAAACGCCCGGTCGCGGGCTCGACCCCGAGAAGAAGCTCCTCGTCGAAGTCGGCTGCATGTTCGTCGAGCGTGGACGCGTCGCGGTCTCGATGCTCCAGCGTCAGTACGACATGGACTTCGACCAAGCCTGCCGCGTGCTGGACGACCTCCAAGAGATGGGGCTGATCGGACCGTACATGGGCGGGAAGAATCGCGAGATCTTGCTCACGCGCGATGCGTGGCTCGAGAAGGTCGGTGCTGGTGTGAGCTGACATCGGCCCGCACGCTCGCCAACGAAGCACCACCGGCGTCTTGGACGCGGGTGGTGTTTCGCTTTCTGGCGGTCACGCCGAGGCGGCCATTGATCGAACGGTTGGTCGCCGCGATGGCGTGACCGCCGGTTTCTCGCGTGCGCGACCCGCTCGCGTGGAAACGACCTCGGCATTGTCCTGAGCGCCGCGAGCGGGATGATGGCCTACGCGCTGGGCGACACTCGTTCATGACTTCGCGCAGCGCGCCTCCCCACGTCCGAGATTCTCGAGAAGGAGTCGTCATGACTTTCCGATCGCAGCGCCGCATCACCGCGGCTTGGTGTGCGTTCACCCTCTCACTCTTCGTTGCTGCTCCAGCCACAGCGCAGCAAGCCGATCGTCTCCCGCGCTCGATTGCCGAGCATCCAGCCGACGAGCGCATCGAGCCGGTGCTGCTCGATGACGCCGAACAGCTCGCCGCGTTCGGCTTCATCCGCGAAACGGACCACGCACGCAACAACTTCCGCGTCGTGATCGAGATCGTCCGCAAGGCGGGTGACGACACGTTCGAGACGAGCACGTCGCGCGATCCGCTGAGCGAAGTGCAGGAAGATGTCCTCATTCGTCAGTCGGTGTTCCTCGAGACGCTCGACGCGCAGTTGCTGCCTGCCGAACGCGACGCGGTCGACATCCTGTTCCCGCTCGACCTGCAGTACATGGTCGCTGCGGAAGTCGCGGATTTGCGGGCGTTGCGTGCGCTCGCGGCGATGCCGGAGGTGAAGTACATCTGGAAGGACACGCTCAACAAGCTCTTGACCGTTCAAGGTCGCACCGTGACGGGCTCGACGGCTCAGGCCGCGGCCGGATACACAGGCAGTGGCGTCGGCGTGGCCGTCATCGACAGCAACTTCGACCTGTTGCATCCCGAACTCGGCGGGTCGACGACTCTGCCGAACACCATCGTCAAGGGTGGCTACAACTACAGCACTCCTGGCGCGGCCATCCACTCGCAGAGTTTCAACGACTGCTACCACGGGACCGGCACGGCCTCGATCGTGCGGCGTTATGCGCCGGGTTCGCACCTCTACACGCTCGTCGTCTTCCCGAACGCGTACGACAGCACGATCGCCAACGCGATCAACTGGTGCGTGACGAACAAGAACGGCGTCGGCGGCGGTTCGCCGATCAAGGTGATCAGCATGTCGCTCGGCGGCGGGCGCTACTACTCGGCGGTCACGTCGGGCACGTTGCACACCGCGTGCGGCAACGCGGTCAGCAACGGGATCCTGTGCTTCGCGGCGTCGGGCAACGACGGCTGGGCGGACTCGATGGGTTCGCCGGCTGCGTCGACGAACTGCATTTCGATCGGCTCGACGTGGGACGCGAACGGCGCGGCGTACTCGCCGTTCCCGCCCGCGAACTGCAGCGATACGAGTCGATCCGTCGACGAGCGCACGTGCTATAGCGACACGGCATCGTTCCTGAACCTCTATTGCCCGTCCGAGGAAGTGATCTGTGCCCAATGCGGCGGCGGCACGTTCGCGTTGGGCGGCACGTCCTCGGCGACTCCGGCGGCGGCGGGACTGACTGCGCAGTTCCTCCAGGCGCAACCGACGTATGCGACGAACAAGGCCGGGCTCGTCAGCCTCTACCAGAGCACGGGCGTGACCGTCATCGGCGACACGACGAAGCGTCGCGTGAACTTGACGGCCGCGATCGCCGGCGCTGGCGGCGGTGGTGGACCGACGCAGCTCGCGAACGGCACGACGTACAACTACAGCGTCGCTACCGGCGCGGTGCTCAACTACCAAGTCGTCATCCCGGCGAATGCGACGAACTTCACCGTGACGATTACCGGCACGGGTGATGCCGATCTGTACGTCAAGCGCACGGCGATCAATTGGCCGGCCGAGCAGGGCGCGCACAACGACGCTGAGTTCAAGGCGCCGTACATCGGCGGAAGTGCGGAAAGCGCGGCGTTCCCCGCTCCAGGAGCTGCGACGTGGAACGTCCTCGTCCATGGTTACACCGCAGCGTCGGGAACGATCCGCGCGACGTGGACCGTGGGCGGCGGAGCGACGTGGCACAACGTCGCGTGGGTACGGCAGACGCCGCACAACTACGCGAACAGCCAGACCTACGCGTACACGTACACCTACGCAGGCGCGTCGCAGGTCGGCGTGCACTTCAATCGGATCGCGACGGAGTCGGGGTACGACTTCCTGCGCATCAAGAACGCCGCGGGCACCGTCCTCTATTCCGTGGCCGGTAGTCCGATCACGAACGGCACCGGCTCGGCGTTCGGGCGCACCGATGGTTGGGCGATGATTCCGGGCAACACGATCACGATCGAGCTCGTGACGGACTCCTCGGTCGTCGGCTACGGATATCTGACCGACTTGGCCTCGGCCTACTACTGAGAGACCGAGAGACTGATCTCACGGGCTGTGTGCACCGCGCGGATCCGCGCGGCGTACGCCGCCCGTGAGTGCTTCGCCGGCTCCTCGCCCCGGCGTTTCACCCCGCGAAGTTCAGGAGTCCGCGACGTCTGTGCGTGCCATCGACCAGAGCCCTGGCGAGAGGGTTCGAAAAAGTGCGCCTTCCCACTCCGACCGCTCGTGACGTGACCTTCAGAGCCTGTCCTTTTCGACGATGCGAAGGTTACGCACCCGACCTTCGCCACCGAAGAAGATCACGCCGATGCGCGGCGCGTTGTCGCGGCCATCGATCGTGATGCGACCGACCTCCTTGTCGCCGATCGAGAGGGTGAGTGCGTCCAAGGACTCGCGCGCGAGCACGAATCGAACCCACTGTTTGGGTGCGATCCCCGATGGGCCGATGCCGCCTTTGTCGAGCTTCAGATCGAGGAAGCCGCGCGTGTCGACGCCTTGGCCGAGGACCGCCAACTTGCCGTGACTCACCATGTCGAACGGTGGGTAGGACAGTGGTAGTTGGGGATGGTCTTTCGGGGCCGTCGCGCGCGCGACGAAGCCGTGAAGGCCCTGATTCCAGGGCAATTCGACGTACATCGATGCTGAGACGTCGGGATCCGCGAGCCAGACCTCGCCCTCGAACCGAAAGCGCGGGGATGGCAGACGTTCGATCGAGAGCGCGCCGCGTTCGGGACGTTCGACGCGGCACACCAGTTCACCTCCGTCGACCGAGTAGTGACTGGGCGAGCAAGCGAGTCCGAGCATCGTCGAACCGTCGAACGGTGCGAACACGCGTTCGACCTCGAAGCCGGATGTCGCGCGCAAGTTCGATACGAGAGTCGAGGAGGCGCGGTCGCCGAGCACCCGATCTTGCCAGTGGCTTGCGAGCGCCAGCGCTGTTCGCGGGCGACCCGCCTCGACTTGGCGCGCGATCTGACGCTGGACTTCGCGGCGATAACGCGTTTCAGCCTGCGCGATCTTGTCGAAACCGCCGGGATCGGCCTGTTTCGCGATCTCCGCTGCCCCCTTCTCCGTCACGGCGTCGTCAGCCAGCGTGGCTGCGCGATGTGCGCGTCGAGACCAGAGCAAGGTGACGTCTTTCTCCGGCCCGGTGCTGCGCGATTTCGCCGAAGTGCGTTGGTGATAGCGCGCGATCGCGAGCAGCGCGCGCGGATCCAGAGGCCTGTACGTACGCACGCGCTCGAAGTCTTCGAGCGCCGGATCCCACGCGCCGGTCGCAG
>JAYTBY010000800.1:0-2599 GCA_043736755.1 Planctomycetota bacterium
ACGCCGGCATCGACCATTCCGCCGAGGAATCCCTGGTCGAACGCTTGGCGCCAGTTGCGGATCTTCCAGAGTTCCTCGCGCGCCCACGACGCTTCGAAGAGCTCGGTGTAGCGCGCGAGCTTCGCGCCCGACGTGTCGTTCGCGGCGATCGCTCCGGCGATGGACTCCGCGGCGAGCATTCCCGACTTGATCGCGAGATGCACGCCTTTCAGCGTGCTCGCGTTCAGGAACCCGGCGCTATCCCCGACGAGAACGAAGCCATCGCCCTGGAGTTTCGGCATCGCGAAGTAGCCGCCCTCCGGCACCGCCTTCGCGCCGTAGCGCAGGATCTTGCCGCCGACGAGGAGCTTCTGGATCTCGGGGTGCTGCTTCCACTGGACGAACAGGGCGTGCGGATCGAGCTTCGCGTCGTGGTGATCGAGTCCGACGACGTAGCCGAGCGACAAGCGATTGTCCGGCAAGCCGTAGATCCAACTGCCGCCGTAGCCGTCCATGCCGAGCGGATAACCGCCCGTGTGCACGACGCGACCTTTTCGCAGCGCGCCGCCTTCGGACGCCGCATCGCACCACTGCGCGCCGATCTCGGGCGTGACTTCCCACACTTCCTTGATGCCCGTTCCGTACGTCTGTGGATTGCGACCTTCGTCGAGCGCGAGCCGTCGGATCAAGTGCTTCGTGAGATGTCCGCGCGCTCCTTCACCGAAGACGGTGACGGCGGCCTTCACGTTCATGCCCGGCTGGAACGTGTCCTTCTTCTGCCCGTGTTTGTCGATGCCCGCATCGCGCGTCTGGACACCGACGACGCGATCGCCCTCGAACAGGATCTCGGCCGCGGGGAAGCCCGGATAGACCTGCACGCCCGCCGCTTCCGCTTGATCCTTCATCCACGCGACGACGCGGTTCATCGAGATGATGACGTTGCCGTGGTTCTTGAGCTGCGGCGGACAGAGCGCGCCTTCGAAACGCGTCGCGCCCGTTTTCGAGAGCCACCACATCGCATCCGGACCGACGTCGGCCTCGATGGGACATCCACGTTCGCGCCAATCGGGAAACAGCTCGGCCATGCCGCGCGGGTTCATCACCGCGCCCGACAGCGTGTGGTTGCCGATCTCCTCGGCCTTCTCGAGCACGAGCACGGTCTTGTCCTTGAGCCCCTGCGCTTGGAGCAAGCGCTGCAGGTGGATCGCGCAAGCCAAGTTCGCCGGACCCGAGCCCACGAGGAGGACGTCGACGGGAAGTTCCTCGCGCTCGACGCCTTGGAGGTTCAACGAGTACTGGCGCGGTGCGTTCATGCTCATCCGTCCGCGGGGCGGGTCGAACGCGCCGGGATGGGCGCAGTTCGGGCCGTTGGGCCGAGCAGGATAGCGATCGATGCGCGCCGCTTCACGCGCGGTTCTTCGAGAGCCCGCTCAGGAACGGATTCGACCGTCTTTCAGCCCCAATCGTCGAGGTTGGCCCGTGCCCGGGCACGAACCGCACGTCGTCGGGGAGGGTGAGCAATTCCCGCTGGATCGACGCGATCAGGGTGTCGTAGTCGCCGCGCGGGAAGTCCGTGCGCCCGATCGAGCCCTGGAAGAGCACATCGCCGACCAGGGCCAACTTCGATTGTGCGTGCACGAACACGACGTGGCCTGGCGTGTGACCTGGGCAATGGCGTACTTCGAGATCCAGCGATCCCACGCGCACGACGTCGCCTTGGACGAGCCAGCGATCGGGCTCGAAGCTGCGCGCGGGCTCGAGACCGAACATCGCGGCCTGTTCGGGCAGGCTCTCGATCCAGAAGCGATCACCCTCGTGAGGACCGATGATCGGCACCTCGAGTCGTTCGGCGAGATCCGCGGTCGCGCCAGCGTGATCGCAATGAGCGTGCGTCAGCAGGATCTGGCGAATCGTGACGTTGCGCTTCTTGGCGACGTCGAGAATGCGCTCGATCTCGCCGCCCGGATCGACGACGGCACCTTCGCCGCTCGATTCGTCGAGGAGCAACGAACAGTTCTGCTGGAACGCCGTGACGGGCACGACGAACGCGCGCAAGGGACCGGTCACGAACGATCTCCGATCCACGCGTGTCCGTCGGCGTAGATCTCCTTCTTCCAGATCGGGAGCGAGCGCTTCAGTTCGTCGATCAGAAATCGACACGCCGCGAAGGCTGCTGCTCGATGCGGGCTCGCGACACTGATCACGACAGAGGGTTCGCCGACCGCGACGGTGCCCACGCGATGGAGCACGAGCATGCGCGCGCGCTCTTCGCCCAACACCTCGGCGCGACAGCGCGCGAAGATGCGCCCCATCTCTGGCGAGGTCATCGCTTCGAAGGCTTCGTAGTCGAGTCGCACGACGTCGCGGCCAAGGTTCGTCGCGCGCGTCGTGCCCGTGAAGAGCGCGATCGCCCCGCAGGAATCGTGTGCGACGCGCGCCTGCGCCGCGGCGGGATCGAGGCGCTCGGCCACGAGTTCGAACACGCCCGTCTCGAAGTCGTCGTCGGTCGATCCGCCCGAGACCGGCGGCAAGAGCGCCACGTCGTCACCGACGCGCAGCACGCGCGCGTCGTTCGCGTACGTCGTGCCCACGACGCCCGCGACGTGCGCGAGCGAACCGA
>JAYTBY010000801.1:0-5639 GCA_043736755.1 Planctomycetota bacterium
GGATCACGGCCCAAGTTCTCCAGGGTGCTCTTCGCGCGCACGACGCGTGGAGCCCAGTCGAGCTTCGGGTAGTGGCGACCGACGAACGCGGCCGCCCGAGTACCCGGACGCCCGAGGATCGACCGCGCGCGATTCTCGGCGACGTCGAAGACATAGCGGCGATAGCCCGCGAATACCTCGTCCCCGCCGTCACCCGAGAGCGCGACCGTGACGTGCTCGCGAGCCATCTTCGAGACCAAGTACGTCGGCACCGTCGACGGATCGGCGAGCGGCTCGTCGTAGAACCACGGCAAGACGTCCAACGCGATCCGCGGGTCGGGATCGAGGACGCGAGTGTGGTGCGTCGCGCCGAGTCGTGTAGCCGTCGCGCGCGCGCGATCGAGTTCGTCGAACTCCTTCTCGCGGAAACCAACGGAGCAGAACACGAGCTCGCGCGCGGCATGGCCCGGGGAAGACAGCCGGGCCATCGCGTCGACGACGGCCGTGCTGTCGATGCCCCCTGACAAGAACGCACCGAGCGGTACGTCCGAGATCAAGTGGTCGCGCACGACGCGATCGACCCATTCGAGGATTTCCTCAGGGGAAGCGGGCTCGCGCTCACCATCGAGCGGCAAGTCCCAGTACCGTCGGATACGCGGCACCTCGCCAGGAGTCCACGAGAGCGTCGAGCCTTGGGGCAAGCGTTCGACGCCTTCCCAGGCTGATTCCGGCCCGGAAACGTAACCCTGGACGAGATAGTCGAGCAATCGCTTCGCGCGCATCCGGCGCGGCAGGAAACCGCTCGCGAGCAGCGCCTTGCACTCGCTGCCGAAGACGAGACCCGACTCGGTGAGCGCCCAGTACAGCGGCTTGATGCCCAGGCGATCACGCCCCAACACGACCTTCGGCAGCTTGCGGTCGCGAGTATCGAGGATCGCGAAGGCGTACATGCCGACCAAGTGCTCGGCGACTCGCTCGCCGTGCTCTTGGTAGAGGTGCACGATCGTCTCGACGTCGGATCCCGTGCGAAAGCGATGGCCACGCGCGAGCAGCCCGTCACGGAGCTCGACGTAGTTGTAGATCTCGCCGTTGCAGACGACCGCGATGTCCTCGTCCTCGTCGAGGATCGGCTGGTGCCCACCGGCGAGGTCGATGATCGACAACCGACGGAACCCGAGACCGGCGCCGTCGCGCACGTAGAGCCCCTCGTCGTCGGGACCGCGATGCGCCAGCGTTCGCGTCATGCGCGTGAGCTGCGCGGTGTCGACGACGCCACGCGGATCCCTGAGCACGAGGCCAGTGAAGCCGCACACGGTTCAGGCTCCTCCCCGGGCCGGGCGGCGATCGAATCCACCGCTGGGCGCGCTGCGAGCGAGGCCACCGAGTACGCGTGGTCCGCCGAAACCGGCGGGGCGAACCAAGACGAGCGAGCCGCGCTCGGCCGTACTGCTCGAACGTTCAGGATCTTCGGCCATCGCTTCGCGCGCGACCTTGCCGAACACGACCACGATGGCGACGTAGTGATAGAAGAGGTCGAACTGCGCGCGATTCAAGAAGGTTGCGCCAACGACGAACGCCACCATGCCCGCTTCGAACATGTTCGCGTAGGAGAGGATCCAGCTCGAGTGGTAACGCTTCTCCGCCTCGCGGCGCACGATCGCTAGATCGCGGAACGTCAGCACGATCAGCAGCAGGTACAGCATGAAGGCCGGCGTGCCGCACTCGGCCCAAATCTGCAGATAGCTGTTGTGTGCGACGCGCGTGCCCTCGGCCTTCGGATTCCCGTCCGCTTCGACGCCGCGCTTGGGGTCGTAGCTCGGGTATTCCTGCTGGAACTTGTTGAAGCCGACTCCGAGGAGCGGCTTCGACACGATCATGTTGCCAGCGACCTTCCAGGCCTCGATCCGCCCGCGCGCGGAACCCTCGGTCTCGTACTCGGAGATCGAGGAGATACGCTCCTTGTAGCTCGACGGAGCGGCCATCCACGCCGCAGCTCCACACAGCGCCACCAGCGCGAACCCGGCGAAGCGGTTCTTCGATCGCCACGCGATCATCATGGCCATCGCGCCCATGGCCAGGAACGCGCCACGCGAGTGACACGACACGATCGTGAGCACCATGAGCGGGATCGAGATGAGCAGTCCCCGCCGCAGGATCTGACGCTTTTCCGAGAGCCCCAAGTAGAGGAGCAACGGCATGCCCATGCACAAGGCCAGGCTGAAGTCGTTCCGGTCGGAGAGCATTCCTCCGGGCCCCTGGATGATCTCCATGCTGAAGCCGGACAGGATGAAGGCGATGCCGTTCTTGACGCCGAAGAAGCCGAAGCTCAGTGCGACGACGTAGACGAGAACGCGCAAGTACTCCCGGTTCTTGACCACGCCCGTCGTGAACAGGGCGACGCCGATGACCTTGCAGAACTCGATGAAGCTCGAGAGATCGCCGGCCACGAAGAACCGTGAGGTGACCAGGCTCGAGCCCACGAGCACCACGAGAAGCACCATGATCCAACAGCGCAGATCGGGCAGCATGAAGCGCTTCTGCCCCGATCCGAACACGAAGCCGGCGATGGTCACGATCGCAACGTAGAACGACCAGCGCTCGAATCGCGCCCAGCCCCACGTGAGGTCCTGCAAGCGCATGTAAGCGAGCAGCGTGAACACGAGCAGGCCGATGAACGGCCGTCGGAAGCACGTCGGCAGCGTAGCGAGGATGAAACCGGCGACGAGGAGGTCGCGCACGGGCGGACCTTACTTGAACCGGGCCCGGAGGCCCTCGATGGCGTCGCGCAGGTCTTGGGAGAGGTACTTGGCGTCGTTCGCCCAGGCCCACGTCACGAACAGAACCGCACCGACGAAGGCGAGGCTGGCTACCGCGACGGCAATGCGTCGACCGGCAACGACGCGAACTTCGCGGCGCGTGACGATGCGCTCAACGCTGCCCAGCACCGGGATCGACATGACGCGAGCGATATCGGCCATCGAGCGGAAGCAGTTCCGCGAGTATTCGGAGAGGACCGCGGTTCCAAGTCCGATCGCGATGCCAGCGACGAGAGCAAAACTCACGATGAGGAGCGGATTGGGTTCCGTCGACTTGCTCGGCGCGGCCACTTCCTGGGTGATCTCGAAGGGGTTCGCGAGTGGCGAGGACAAGAGCTCCACCTCCCGAGCCTTGGCTTGGTAAGCGCTCTCGGCGACGCCCAAGTTCGCGGCGTGCCGTCCGATGGCCTCCTTGCGTTCGCGCACGTCGCGGTAGACGGCCTGAAGTTCGGCGACACGACGCTGATCGGTCTCGATCTCCGCGCTGAGCCGGGTGTACCGCGCTTCAGCGACCCGCAGGTCGGTGGCGAGCGTGTCGATGCGGGAACGCATCCCAAGGATGGCCGGGTTGGGCTGTGAACGCTGCTGCAGCTCGCCCTTCGAGACCATGCGCGTGAGCTGGTCGCGGCGCGATTCGAGGGCACGGATCGCATCCCGCGTCCGCTTGTAGCGCGAGTTCGCGGGCAGAATTCCTTCGAGCTCCTTCTGCGCATCGAGGATCTCGAGCTCGACCTTGGCCACCTCCGCCTCGTTGCTGAAACCGCCGACCCGTGTCTCCTCGAGGTCGAGGCGCAGCGGCGTGAGGTCGAAGCGGCTCTTGAGCTCCTCGGCGAGCACCTTCTTCTCCTCGATCTCGGACTTCGTACGCTCGAGTTCGGCTTCCTTGCGTTGCAGTTGCTCGAAGACCGGGTCCTCGCTGCGGGCAGTGTCTGCGCCTGGAACGGGCTGGGTCGCGGAGAGACCGTTCGCGCGCAGGACCTCGGTCAACTCCTGTTCCTCGCGCTGGTACTGCTTCTCGATGCGCGTGCGCGATCCGTTGAGCTTCTTGAGCTCGTCCTCGATCTTGCGGCGGTCGCGGTCGACGACGTCGGTGATCCAGTCGTTGCGCAAGGCGCGCAAGAAGTCCGCGGCCCACTCGGCGCTGACGTCCGAGTACTCGATGTTGACGAAGCTCGTGCCCTGCGCGCTCGACTGCGCGATCGTTACTTTGATGTCCTTCTGCTCGGCCTCGAGCCAATCCTCTTGCTCGGCCGGCGAGAGACCCAGGTACTCGCGCTTCTCGAGCCGCTGTGCGACCTTCTTGATCCGCTCGCGACTCTTGATCTGGAATTGCGCGTTCGCCGCTTCCTTCGGGCTGACGGAAATGCCGACCGGGCGCAGCTCGACCTGAGTCTTCACCACGAACTTCTTCGGGACGACGACGGCGGAGAAGACACCGATCGAGAGCACGATCGCAGTGGGCAGGATGACCTGCCACTTGCGACGCGACAGGAGCCCCAGGAATTCCTGGGCCTGACCTTGGGTCTCGACTTCGACGGCCACCGCGCAGGGTTCCTAGAAGATGCCGTTGTTGTTGTTGTTGTTGTTACCGCCCCCGTAGAACCCGCCGTTGGTCAGCGCGGAATACGAGAAGATCGCGGAGGACAGGCTCGTCAAGACGAACTTGACGGGGAAGAGCAACGCATCGAGAAAGTAACCGAACTCCGCCAACATGGTCGGCGGCACGTAGATGATGTCGCGCTCGTGGACGTGCACGTTGAAGGTCGAATCGCCGCGAGTGAAAATGTCGGACACGTCGAAGTACTGGATGAAAGGGTCACGCGGATCGGCGCGGATCAGCCGCACTCGTCCCAGGTTCCCTGAGTCCTTCTTCGGTCCGGCCTGCATGATCGCCTCGAACAGGGTGAGATCTCCTGGAAAGGGCTTCTCCCCCACCGCATCGACCTCGCCGAAGATGAAGTACTTCTTTCCGTTCGTGAAGATGCGCACCTTGATGTCGAGGTCCTCGTAGTACGGCGCGTACTTCTCCATGAGCAGTGCCTCGATCTGCGTCCGCGTCAGGCCCGCGACGACGACGGCGCCTAGCTCCGGCAGGATCACAGTGCCGTCGATGTCCACCGGCGTTCGGTCGATCTTGAGGTCCTGCTGGTAGGGATCCTCGATGCCGATGTTGTCGCCGATCGCGACCCAGTTCTCCTCCTCGGCGTTGCCCGAGTAGCGGTTCCCGAAACCGTCCGTGTTCAGGTACTGGAGGACGCGTTTGTCCGGGGTTGCGTTGCAGCCGGCCACCCATAGGGCGACGAGGGCGAGGACGGCCCATTGGAGGCGGCGCGCAAGGCTCGTTCGGGACATCGGGATTGTGGCTCTAGCGCGCTGGCCGAGGGGGTCGACCACGACCCACCAGGATCGGCAGAAATGGCTTCCGGGTTGAACGCCCCCGTGCGGCTCAGGCAGAGCCGTACTGGCGCGCGTAGTAGTCACGGTACGCACCGCTGCGAACCCGTTGCAACCATCCGGAATTCGCGGCGTACCAGCGGATCGTCAGCGGCAGGGCTTCCGCGAAGGTGAAGCGCGGACTCCAGCCCAATTCTCGGCGGATCTTCGCGGCGTCGATCGCGTAGCGTCGATCGTGACCGGGGCGGTCCTTGACGTAGGTGATCAGACTCTCCGGTTTCCCGAGTTCGCGCAGAACATGACGCACGAGAACCAGGTTCGCGAGCTCGTTGTTGCCGCCGATGTTGTAGACCTCGCCATTTTTGCCCTGCTCGAGGACGGCGAGGATCGCCTCGCAGTGGTCGCGGACAAAGAGCCAGTCGCGCACGTACATCCCGTCGCCGTAGACCG
>JAYTBY010000802.1:0-5639 GCA_043736755.1 Planctomycetota bacterium
AGTTCACCCGGTCGACGCAAGAGCACGTTCTCGGGCTTCAAGTCGCGGTGCACGACGCCGGCTTGGTGCAAGGTCTGCAGCGCGCGTGCCATGCGGCCGATCGTCTCGAGCACGCGTCCGGGTGAGTCGGGTGTCGCGGCGGTCATCCGCGCGCGCAGTCCCGGACCGTCGACGTACTCCTGCACGACGTACGCTCCTTCCGCGCCGTCGACGCCGAACGCAAAGACGCGCGCGATGCCGGGATGGCGTAGGCGCGACACGGCGGCGAGTTCGGCGCGCGCGGAGGAGAGGACGCTCAGCCGTTTCTCGGGGGCATACACGCGTTCCAGCGAGAAGCGCTTCAGCGCGACGACATGGGCGCGTTGCGGGTCGTAGGCGCGCCAGACTTCGCCGAAGCCGCCTTTGCCGAGGAGCGCGAGCAAGAGGTAGCCGTCGGCACCGACGGGTTTTCCGCCGGGTGCGGGCAGGCGGCCCTTTTCGTCCACCGCGCTCTCGACGACTTCGAGTCGCGCCATGGCTTCGCGCACTTGCGGCAACCAACGCGCGTAGCCGTCGATCCGTGCGAGGTCGAGCGCGCGGCGCAGATCGCGCTCGGCGGCGAGGCGTTCCCCGCGCGCGAGCCGGGCTTCGGCCAGCGCGACGCGCGCGGGGACTTCGTGGTCGGGCAGTTCGAGGCGACCGAAGCGATCGCAGGCGCTTTCCAGCAGCGGGAACGCGTCGACGGAACCTTCCGCCGCGAGCACGCGACCGCGCGCGGAGGCAAGCATCGCGTCGAGGAACGCGTCGCGCGGTTCGAGCAGTGACGCTTGGGCACGCTCGAGGTGTTCGTGCGCCGCGGGAACTGCGTTGCACGCCAAGCTGGTCAGCGCCAAGTCGTGTCGCGCGAAGAACACGAGGTCCGGGTAGCCACGCGGTTCAGCGATCGCCAGCGCGGCTTCGAGCTCGACGCGCGCCTCGTCCCACTGTTCGGCGCCCATGTGCGCACGGCCGATGTCCTCGTGCATTCGAGCGACGCCGCGTTCGTCGCCGAGGCCCGTCGCGAGATCGAGGTCGAGCCGGAAACAGTCGATCGCTTCCCCGAACCGTCCGGCGCGCAAGTGCAGTCGACCGAGATTTCCGAGCGTGATCGCGATTCCAGCGACGTCGCCCGACTTCAGCTTGCCGACCATCGACGCGGCGTAGTGCGCGGTCGCGAAGTCGAGCCGTCCTTGTGCGGCGAACAGCGAACCGAGCGTGTCCTGCACTTGCGCGAGCGACGCGGAGTCGGAGCGGGCGCGGTAGCGATCGGCCGCGCGCAGCAGCGCATCCGTCGCCAACGCGGTGCGCCGCAGTTTTCCGCGCGCGAGTCCGAGCACGTGCAGCGCGCGCGCCTCGACCGCGCCGCCGGGTGACGCGCGCGCGAGCACCTCCTCGAGCTCCGAATTCGCGTCCTCGACGCCGCCGCGGCCGCGGATGTCGAGGTAGGCCAGCTCGATCCGTGCTTCGTCGCCGATCCGAGCGACACACTCGACGAGATCGGCCCGCGCTTCCTCGTCGCGACCCAGCGCGAGCCGAGCTTTCGCGCGCGCGAACTGTTCGTCCGCCGTCGTCGCGGTCGAATCGGCCGTGGAACGAAGGGACGCGGCAGCCGCCGCCGGATCGAAGCGCGCGAGCCAGTCCGTCATGGTCCGGCGAAGATACGGCCCCGCGTCCTCATCCGCCCGTGGCGGCCGCGAGATCCAGGACTCTTTGCTCGAACGCGGCCCAGTCGGCGCGCTCGCGCAGCGGATCGAGGAGCGCATCGTTCTGCAGATCGCCGAGGTCGCGGTAGCCGGCGCCCACTGCGGCTCGGAACGTCGCGAAGCCGCGGTCGATCCAACGGTCCGTGAGCTCGTCCCGCCGTGTTTCGTCGAGACCCGTCGAGTTCCTTGCGCCTTCCGCCAACGTGATCCACATCCCCGTCATGCGGCGTAGGACGCGCCATTCGGTCGGGTAGAGGCGCGCGGAAGTCTCGAGTGATTCCGCCGCGCCCTCGAGCGCTCCCAACTTCATTTCGAGTTCGCATGTACCGAGCCACCACTCGGCTTCGTAAGCGGCCCACTGCGGATTGTTCGGCTCACCGGTCTGCACATCCTTCAGGATCGCGCGGGCGCGCTCGAAGTGCCGCACGCCTTCTTCGTGATCGGTTCGACCGATCATCGCGCCGAGGTTGGCTGTCGCGACCGCGAGGGTCGCGCGCGCGCGACGCTCTTCGGGACGTGCGCTGCACAGCGCCTCCTGACTCGCCACCGCGGCGCGCATCAACGAGAGAGCCTCGTCCCGCGTCGGGTCGTCCTCGGAAAGCGCACCCGCGAGACTCGCGCGGCAGTCGTTCAGGGCCGTCGCGTGATCCGTGTTCGCGGGATAGTCACGCACGAGCGATTCGAGCAACTCCAGCGCGCGCCGGTAGTGCGGAATCGATCCGAGCCGAACCATGCGTCGCCAACTCGTCGTTCCGAGTTTGATGTACGCATCGGCCAAAGCCGTGCGCGCCTCGCGCGACACGGGATCGAGATCGAGCGCGCGCTCGTCCACGGCGACCGCTTCGTCCAGCGTCGATTGTGCGTCCTCCAGGGCGCCCGTCTGGATCTCTTGGTAGCCCAGCGAGCACAAACTCGAACCGAGCATGAGCATCGAGATCGCACTCTTGTCCTCGTCGACCAAGCGGCGCGCGATCGCGATGCTCTCCTTCTGGCGCGCGCGCGCGTCAACGTTTCGGCCGAGGATGAACAGCGACGTTGCCGCGTGGGACAGCGCGTTGCGCAGGAGGTTCACGCGCTGCGATGAATAGACGTCGGGTGCTGTGGTCGATCTCAAGCGGTGGCACACGGCCTCGGCGTCGCTGAGAGCGTCCTCCGTGCGGCCGAGTTCACGGCGCAAGCTCGCCCGCCGCATCCGCGTCCGTGCTGCATGCCAATCGAGCTCGCCTGGCCGGAGCACCGCCGCATCCGTGCCCTCGAGGACTTCGATCGCGGCCGACAACGTCGTCTCGGCCTCCGCGTTCCGGCCCTCGAGCTTCCTGATTTCGCCCACACGCGATCGCGCAATTGCGCCGCGCACGCTGCCGACGTCCTCGTCGGGTGCGAGTGCGATCAGGTCTTCGTTGAGCGCCAGCGCGTCCTCGAGGATCTTCGTGCGGATGGCGTCCATTCCAGGCACGCCGTCGAGGTCGCGAGCTCCGACGCGAGAGAGCAAGTCCTCGATCGACCGAGCCGCGATGTCGAGGCTCGAGCGCGCTCGGTCGCGTTGCAACCGCGCGTCCTCCAGCGCGGATCGAATGTCGCGGTTCGCCACGCGCTGCTGCATCCACAACGCGGTCGGAACCCCCAGGACGAGGATTGCGCCCAGCCCCTACGCGGCGGCATGAGCCGGCCGACGCTCTCTGAATCGAGCGAGACGCAAGAACACGCCGGCCGGTCGCGCCTCGATCGGTCGACGCTCGAGCACTCGCGTGAGGTCGCTAGCGAAAGCGGCGGCGGTCGGGTACCGACGCGCGCGATCGTGCTCCATCGCCGTCAGGCACACGACCTGCAGATCGCGCGGAATCGACGGGTTTCTTCGACGCAAAGCCTCGACCCGGCCCTCGGAGATCTGGCGCAACATGTCCGGCGCCGAAGGGGCCGCGAACGGCAGCGACAGCGTGAGAGCTTCGTAGAGCGACGCGCCGAGCGAGTAGACGTCGCTCCTCGCGTCGCCGCCGCCTACTCCGCCTGCGGCGCTCTCGGGAGCCATGTAGGGCATCGATCCGAGGTGCGAGCCCGACTGCGTGAGTCGCTTCGCGCCGTGCCGCGACGAGAGACCGAAGTCGACGAGCAGCACGCGGCCGCTGCGCGTGACCATCATGTTCGAGGGCTTGAGGTCGCGGTGCAGGATCCCGCGACGATGTGCGTGCTCCAGCGCCTCCGCGACTTCGCGCACCACGCGCGCAACGCACTCCCACCACGCTCCGTCGAAGAGGAGGGGCGCCCCTTCACCGGGCAAACTCGTCGAGAGATCCGTGCCTACGAGCGACGTGGGTTCCCGTCCCGCGAGCTTCTCGAGCACGTCGCCGAGCGAGAGCCCGTCGACGAGCTCCATCGCGAAGTAGGGGACGCCGCGTTCCTCGCCGACCATGTGGATCGGCACGATGCCCGGATGCTGGAGACGCGCGGTGGCCTCGACTTCGCGGCGAAAGCGCTCGCGCGCGCCCTCGAAGTAGAGGTGCTCAGGGCGGATCAGCTTGAGCGCGACCTCGCGGCCCAGCGAAGTTTGTCGCGCGCGGTACACGACGCCTATACCCCCGGCTCCGAGGCGGTCGAGCAGCTCGAAATCGCCGAGTCGATCGGGGAAAGCACCCGAAGCCGTCGCACCGGGTGACTGGATCAGTCCCGCTACGCGCAACGTGCGGATGCGGCTCGACAACTGCGCCGCGTGTTCGGGATGGCTTGAGCACAACGCCTCGAGCGCCGAGTCACCCTCGGACTCCATGCGATCGAGGCACTCGACCACGAGGTCGTCGAGAGCGCTGGCCTGATTCGGGTCGGATGAGTGGGGGCTCATGCTAGGTGTTGCATTCGTTGCTAGCATCCACGATGGGACCTGACCGTGGCTAGCCCTGAGGAAAGTGCACATCTCGCCGAGGAAGCAGCACGCGGCGACCCGCGTGCGATGCAGGCTCTGCTCGAGATGCATCTCGACGGATTGCGCGCGTTCGTCCGACTGCGAACCGGTCCCGAGCTGCGTCAGCGCGAATCGAGTTCGGACCTCGTGCAGTCCGTGTGCCGCGAGATCCTCGAGCAAGCGCACCGTTTCCAACATCCGAGCGAGAGCGCGTTCCGTCGTTGGCTCTACACGACCGCGCTGCGCAAGATCTCGGATCGCGCGGAACACTGGCGCGCGCAGAAACGCGACGCTGGCCGCGAACAGGCCTGGCCCTCGCAAGGAGGCGACGAGGCGTTGTTCCAGCGCTACCAGTCCTTCTCGAGCCCCAGCGGACACGCGATGGTCCGCGAGGAAGTGGAGCGGGTCGAACGCGCGTTCACGGAGCTCACCGAGGAGCAGCGCGAGGTCATCACGTTGGCTCACGTCGCTGGGCTGTCACGACTCGAGATCGCGGAGCAGATGGGGCGCAGTGAGGGCGCCGTGCGCGTGCTCCTGCATCGTTCCTTGGCGCGCTTGGCGGAGGTCCTCGACACCCGTCGATTGGGCTAATCCTGGCGGATTTGGGGTCTTGGACTACTCTGGCCCCTGGTGCGGCGAGCGTCGTCCGCGCCACCCCCCACGGACCCCGCTTCGACCCGCTCCATGTTCACACGATCCGCCCCCCTGTGGGCCACCGCACTCATCGCGGCCTCAGCCCACGTCTCTGCCAATCAGGTCTGTCACACGGACTTCTACTCCGAGAGTTCGACGAACTGGAAGAAGACCGTCAACGTCCCGCAGTTCGACCCGCAACTCGGGATCCTCACAGGCATCACGGTCACCTTCCAAGGCAACGTCCTCGGCTCGGTCGGCGTCGAAAGTCTCGACGCGCAACCGGCCGCGACGACCACGACCTACGGCGCGAACATTGCTCTGCTCGATCCGAGCGGACCGGTGGCGGTCACTCTCTCGCCGTCGGTGAACTTCGTCGACCTGCTCGC
>JAYTBY010000803.1:0-5635 GCA_043736755.1 Planctomycetota bacterium
GGGTTTCGCGCGCTGTTCGACCGCGCGGAAAGTCTTGACGGGCGTGTCGCTCGCGGGGAAGCCGACCTCTTCACGCGCGCGCGCGGCGAGTTCGGCGGGAGGAAGTGCCCGGTAGTAGCTCTCGTAATCGAGGCCCGCTGTCGTGAACGCGCGCGCGAGTTGGACGAGACCGTTCGAGGACACTTCGTCGTGGGAACGGTTTCCCGATTCCCTCTGTGGGATCGCGACGAGCACCGCGAGCGCAGCGCCACCGACCCCGAGTGCCGACATCGAATGGAGCACTCGCCAACGGGTCGGCGTCGCGGCGGACGGCGCGATCGAACGGCCCACGAAGCGCTGAGCGAAGTAGGCGAGTCCGGATCCGACGAGGAGCGCGAGCCCGACGTAGAGCGGAACCGGGTAGCTCTCCCACACGTTGCCCGCGACCTCGCCGGGGAAGAGCACGTAGTCGAGCGCGACGTGGTTGAAGCGCGCATCGAACTCGTCGAAGAAGAAGTACTCGACGAAGCCGCCGAAAATGGACGCGGCGGCGAAAGCGGTCAGCAGCGCGAAGCGCAAGCGCGGCTTCGGCGCGCCACCGCCGATGTACGCGAGCACGAACGCGATCGGCGTCAGCATCACGACGGCGACGAGTGCGTCGAAACCGAACCCGAGCGCGAGCACGCGTGCGAATTCAACGTGCTCCGACGCCAGGCCGCCCCGGATTCCGATCGCGATGCGCGTGACGCCGCCGACGGCGACGAGGATTGCCCACAGGGCGAAGAGTGTGCGGACGTGTCGTCCGCGCGGCATGAGTCGATGTTTCATTCGTGATGACCTCGTGGTCGACCGTACGTGGAACGAAGAGCGCGCGCGTCAGTACCTTCGTACCGACCTGCAAAGCCGCGCACCGGGTGTGATGGCGCGCACTGCGCTCGCATCGATCGCGCATACCGCCTAGCTGGCGTTTGCCGTCGCCCCACCCGCGATCGAAGCTCGTGTGTGGGCAAGGTCCGGTTCGTGCGGCTTCGCCTGACTGTGCGCGAGTCGGCGAAGCCTTCCTGCGCGATCACCTTGCTGCGCATGGAGCGCGAGCGTGCGAACGCGACCTACGGCGCCGTCGTGAACGAGATCTCGACGACCGTCAGGTTGCCGTTCGATCCACGCGCTCCGAGGCCGAAGTGGTACTCGGAGTCTGGCGCCAGGAATCCCCCTGGAATGCCCAGCGACGTCGTGCCCGCGGGCAGGTTTGCCTTGAGGTCGATGCCGAGGTCGTCCGACTCGAGCTCGTAGAAGAACCCGTCGGTGCCGGCAGCGCCGGTCCAGGTCGTTCTCGCGCCGCTCACGGGCACGTTCGTCGCGCCGTCGAGCGGGCTCGTGATCACCGGAGCCGGCGGCAAATCGTGGGAGAGCCAGACGACACTGCGCAGTTGCTGCCCGGTCGTCGAACGTCCGATGAACGTGTACCAGCCCTCGGGATACGCCTGGAGGACGACGGCGAGTAGCGGCTCGGGCGTCTCCAGCGCGATCTTCCGGATGCCGACGTCGTCGGTGTGGTTCGAGCGCAGATCGAGCACCGTCTGATGACACGGACTGACGATCCGGAACCTCTCCAGGCCCCCCTCGGCGTCGACGGAGACCACGACCTCGGCATCGCCGTCGGTCGCGTTGGTCTCGACGAAAATCGCCGCTTTGTCGAAGGGCAGCGGCGGCGGAGAGGTGCTCGGGGAGAAGGAGAGAGCGGCGGAGCTCAAGAGGGAGACGATCAATAGTGCCGGTGTGATGGACATGGCGGGCTTCGTGGTTCGAGACGTGAAGACGTTCGCGGAGGCCCATTGCCTGCCGCACGAACCGAACCTACTCGTGCGAGCCGCGCCGGTTCTTAGGAGCTGCTGAGGGCGATCACACATCGCGTGCACACGCCCTTGGTCGCGAGCGCGCTCACGTAAGGAAGTCCTAAGACCGCATCCTCGGCCGACGGGTATCCTCTCGGGGAGGGACCATCCACCCCATGCGCGTCTTGGTCGTCGAAGACTCTGTCCGGCTCCAACGCCTGTTGCGTGCCGGACTCACACGGGCCGGGTACGCGGTCGATGTCGTCGAGGACGGCGCGAAGGCCTTGTCGTTCGCGAAGCGGGAGCACTACGACGTCGTCGTGCTGGACCTGATGCTCCCGGTCGTCGACGGGCTCGAGGTCCTGCGCAAGCTGCGAGCCGGCGGCGGAAACGTTCCCGTCCTGATCCTCACCGCGAAGCACACGGTCGAGGATCGCGTGCGCGGGCTCGGCCTCGGAGCCGACGACTACCTGCAGAAGCCGTTCGCGCTGGAGGAGCTGCTCGCGCGCGTCCAGGCGCTCGTTCGGCGCAAGTATGGCAATCGTGCGCCGGACATCCGGATCGGCGACCTGTGGATCGAGACGGCGGCGCGCCGCGTTTCCGTCGCGGGCGTGGACGTGCAGCTGACGAAGCGCGAGTACCAGGTCCTCGAGTACTTGGCCCGGCGACGGGGCGACGTGGTCACCCGCATCGACATCGAGGACCACGTGTACGGCGAAGCGAACCTCCCCGACAGCAATGCCGTGGAGGCCGCCGTCTGCACGCTCCGGCGAAAACTGAGCGCCGGCGATGCGGCCCGGGACGGATCCATCCGCACGATCCATGGCGTCGGCTATGTGTTGGACCGCTGATGCCGCGACTCGATTCGCGACAGTCGGGAATCGGCGGCGGTCTCTCGGGAGGCGGGTCCCTGGCGCGGGTCCTGACCGTCCGGCTCCTCGCCTGCGTAGTACCGCTCGTCGCGGGGGGCATGGCGGTGCACGCCTGGTTCCAGCGGGACCTGCTGGTGCGCCAGTTCGACGAGTCGCTCGTCGACCAAGCCATGACGCTCGCGACGCTGGTGGTGCAGGAGGGTGGCCGGCTGGAGGTTCACTTCGCCGATGAATACATGCCGCAGTACGCGCGCACGGAGGATCCGGCCTACTTCCAGATCCGCGGGATGGACGGTATGTCGCTCGAGCGGTCTTGGACGCTCCAGGGCGAGGACCTGCCGTTTCGGTACGGCACCCTCGAAGCGCCTGTGAGCTTCGTCGCGAAGACGTCCACCGGGGCGGAACTCCGGTGCGTGGGGATCGCCGTTCCCGCCCGGTTGCCGTCGGATGCAAGACAGCAATCCGCCATCGATGTGGTCATCGTGCACGGACGGGATGCGGTCCGCCTGGACGAGAAGCTCGCGCTGGGCCTACGCGAGGTCGCGCTCACCGGGCTCGTGTCCATCGCGAGCATCGTGATCTTCGTCGTGCTCGTGCTGCGGCGCGGGATGCAGCTCCTGCGCGGCGTCGTCAGCGAGGTGGAAGAGTTCCGGCCGGGTGCCCTCGATCGGCGCATCGACATGAGCCGCGTGCCCGGCGAGATCCGCCCCATCGTCGCGTCACTGGACGCCGCGATGAAGACGATCCACTCCCACGTCGAGCGCGAGCGCCGCTTCACCGCCGACGTCGCCCACGAATTGAGGACCCCGATCGCCGAGTTGCGGATGTCGGCCGAACTCGCGCAGAAATGGCCGGAAGAAGAGACACGCTCGAGAGCGGTTAGCGATGCGCACGAGGTGGCCATCCATATGGGCGCCCTGGTGGAGAGCCTGCTCGAGTTGGCGACGCTCGAGGGTGAACAGGCTCACGGTGCCGCGGAATACATCGATTTGAGCGACCTCGTTCGACGCAGCGCGGTCCGCGCGACGCACGGTCGGGATGGCGGTCCGGTGGTCGACGTCGAGGTACCCGAGCGGCTCGAGCTCGCGACCCATCCGAGGCTGTGGGATCTCGTGTTGCGCAACCTGCTCGACAACGCACTCGATAACATGACCGACGGTGGGCGCGTGCGCGTCACCCTGTCCGCCGAAGCGCGGAGTGCTCGACTGAGGATCTCGAATCCGACCGAGAGCATCGATGCCCAGGGCGTCTCGCGCTGTACGGAAAGACTGTGGCGCTCCAGCCGCGGACCAGGCAACGGCCGTCACTTCGGGTTGGGGCTTTCGATCGTGCAGGCTGCGTGCGCGCGCATGGGACACGTCCTGCGCGTCGAACTCGAGCAGGGCACCTTTCACGCCACCGTACATCCGTCGGAAACGGATGCACGCCCGGACCTCCGGGCGCGCGAACCCCGTTCTGACCCGGACTCGTTATGATCCGTCGGAACCTGAATCATCCATTGGAACCTGACGCAACGAACGCCACCACGGAGTCGTCCATGAACTCGCGCTTCTTCCTCGTACTGACTGGGCTCTCCGCGTTCCTCGTCGTGCCGCTGACCGCGAGGCCCGTGCCGCGGGAATCCCTCTCGTTCCGCGAGCTGGGCTTGAGCCTCGAAGTCGATCTGCCCGCGGTGCCACCGGTCTCGTGGTCGAACGCGAGCTTGCTCGAGCTTCCTGCCGAGCTCGCGCTACACGCGGATGCCGGCGTGAGGTTGCGTGACTTGCGCGTCCTCGATGCGGACGATCGACAGGTTCTGCGCATCGACACGTCGATGGGCCGCGCTTCCGGAATCGCGGAGGTGAACCTCGAGGTCCAAGGCGACAGTCTCGGCCAACTGCTGCAGGAGTTTCCGCGCGGGTGCTACCGCGTCGAGGCGACGACCGTGCACGGCGCCGTGGTGTACGGAGAGGTCGTCCTGCGGGTCCGCTTGCCGGGACCCTTCCACGTCGTCTCGCCCGCGCCCGACGACGTCGTTCCCCTCGATGCGGCCGAGATCACATGGACGCCGGCCCGAGGAGCGTCCGGATACGTGCTCGAGGTCGAGGCCGAGAGTGGCGAAGCGGGGTTCGAGATCCGGCTACCGCCGACCACCAACCGCTTCCTCGTGCCCGAGCGGCTCCTGAGCGCGGACTCCGCCTACGAGTACAGCCTCGTAGTGCAGGGCGACACGGACAACGAACTCGAGGTCGAGGGCCGGTTCCGCACGGCGCGAGCCGCGCACTGAAGCCCACACGCCGCGCAAGAAGGAGTTCGCGAGAACTCAGTCCGGCTCTTCGTCGTCCCCACCCAGCACCGCGAGGAACGCCTTCTGCGGGATGTCCACGTTGCCGATCTGGCGCATCCGGCGTTTGCCGGCTTTCTGCTTCTCGAGCAGCTTGCGCTTGCGCGTGATGTCGCCGCCGTAGCACTTCGCGGTCACGTCCTTACGCAATGCGGAGATCGTCTCGCGCGCGATGATGCGGGCGCCGATCGCGGCTTGCAGCGCGATCTCGAATTGGTGGCGCGCGATCTCCTTGCGCATCTTCTTGATCGCGGAGCGGCCGCGCTTCTCGGCCTGGTCCTTGTGGATGATCGACGTCAGGGCGTCGACTTCCTTCGTGTTCACCAAAATACGGAGCTTCACCAAGTCGCTCTCGTGGTAGCCCGTGATCTCGTAGTTGAGCGTCCCGTAACCGCGCGTCGAGCTCTTCAGCTTGTCGAAGAAGTCGTAGATCAGTTCGGCGAGCGGGATGTCGTAGATGAGTTGGACGCGCGTGGGGGACAGGTGGTCCTGGCGCACATACGTGCCGCGGTGATCGTTCGCGATCGTCATCACGTTGCCGATGTACTCGGACGGCGTCATGACCGTGACGCGTGCGTAGGGCTCGAGGATGCGCAGGAACTTGTCCGGCGTCGGCATCTGGCCGG
>JAYTBY010000804.1:0-2588 GCA_043736755.1 Planctomycetota bacterium
GAGAACTTCGTCGACGCCTCGGACGTCTTCCGCGACGTGGAGCGGACGCTTTACATCGACAACTGCCACTTCCGCGAAGACGGGAACGTCATCCTCGCGGATCGCATCGCCGAGGAGTTCTTGAAGAAGTACCCGACGCGCTGAACGTCACGCGATCGCGTGAGCCCGGCGCGCGAGGACCTGCGCGTCGACGGGACTACTCGACCGCTTCCAGGATGCGCGCGCTCTCGAGCCGCAGCGTGCCGAGATCCGGACCGACCGAGATCCACCCCTTGGGTCGGGTCGCCCAGTTCGCTTGCGTGGTGAGACGCAGGACGTACGTGTGCACCTCTCCATCGGGGAGCGTGCGGAACAGGAATCGCCCGCGGTTGTCCGCGCCTTGACCGTAGTCCACGACGACGTGCTGGTGGTTGGGGCCCGTCGCGCGCGCAGCGAATCGCAACAGGAGGTACTGCCCACGCGCGCGTTGGTCGAGTGGCGGAAGCACCTCGAACTCAAGATGTGCTCGGTGGTCCGGTGCGAGGTCGAGCTTCGACATCCGCGCCGGATGCAGTCGAACGACGCCGTCATCGAAGGCATCACGTTCCACCGGACCGCCGTCGAGGTGCAGTACGCGTCCGTCGATGCTCTTCACGCGGTAGCGTCCTCGTTCGCCGATCAACACCCAATCGCCCACGGTCACGCCAGTGGCGTCGATCTCGCGCTCGAGGCGAATCGCGACGCCTTCGCGAGCAAATCCCGCGGTCCAATCGGCATCGGACGCCGTGTCGAGAGCCATGTGGAACGAAGGTTCGCGCGCAGTCTCGAAGTCGTGCAAGGAGCGGAGAACCGGGAGATCGAGGCGGAGTTCGGGGTCGTGCTCGGCCCACAGTCGCGCCAGGTGTCCCCACGAGGACACATCCGGCGCTTGCGCACTCTGGGTTACCTCGAAGCTCTCGCGCGAGACGATGCTCTCGAGTTCGACCCGCTGCAAAGCGAGGCCGGGATCAGCGCGAAGTGTGAAGTGCTTCAGCGTGCGCTCGCCCTTGTGGCCGGGCAGCAGGTAGTAGCGTTCCTGCGCACCACGAGGCCACTGCAAGGTGCGCTTCTCCGCCAGGAAAAGCTCCCCATCCCCCGTGCTCCACTCCAGCGTCAGCGTGGTCGCAAGATCGGCGGAGCCGACGATCTTCACGTAGCGTGCGCGCTTCCACGACGCTGCGATCCCAGCGACTTGCGCGGGAGCCGAGTCCTGGATCACGACACGCGTCGACGGCTGCCCGAGGAGTGCGAGATCGCGATCGATCCCCGAGGGGGTCCACGTCACTTCAGTGCGAGCGTCCACGCCGACCGGCGGCGTCATCTGCATCCAGTCCTTGCGCGTCCACACGGGCCAGCGGTCGACCTGTCCGTACGGCTGGTAGTTCGCGTACGCCTCTTCGAAGAGTCGGTAGAGGCGCAGACGCATCTCGACCGAGTCGAGGCTGTCCCAGGCGAACACCCCATCGGTCTTCGCCATCTCGGCCGAGAACGGCATGAGCAACACAGGCGTGTCCCATTGATCCCACTGCTCCAGGGCGCGCTTCTGCAACCCATCGTCGTAGGCGAGCAGCAGGTGATTGAGCCAGTAGGGGCTCGGTTTGCGCAGGTGGTAATAGAGGAGCGGGCTGCTCGATAGAT
Source organism: Planctomycetota bacterium (assembly GCA_043736755.1). Taxonomy (GTDB): domain Bacteria; phylum Planctomycetota; class UBA1135; order UBA1135; genus JAEUHZ01. The sequence continues at coordinate 1,657 of JAYTBY010000804.1, forward strand.
CGAGGAACGTCTGATCGGGTGCGAGTTCCGCATCGATGAATTCACTGATGCGCTCGAGATGCCGCTTGCGGTAGCGCTCCGTCATCGGCGCTCGATCGATCGCCACGGGGCTCGTCTCGACGCGCGGCAAGTTCTGGGCGCGCAGCAACGAGCGCTCGAAGCGCGTGCCTGTCCGCTCCAGTCGACGACCTTCGGGCGTGCTGAGATCGAAGTTGAAGGCCAGTAGCGCCGAAACGAGCACGAACCCTGAGAGGATCGTCTTGTGACGCGCGGCGTCGAAGATCCAGGCCGGTGCGAAAGCGATGACCGCCAACGTGAACGCCGAGGTCATCGCCATGCCCTGCTCGAGGAACGTGTGGCGCACGAGCCCGCGGGGGAAGTTCGCCAGCGTGAAGGCCGAGAGGAAGATGCACGCGACGAATACGAAGCCGGCACGAGTCGTGAGGTCGAGGCGACCGCGGGAACGGGCGACGAGCCACACGCAGAGCGCGATCATGATGAGAGGCAACACGTAGAGGTGCCACAGCACGACCTCGGTCAGCCCGTCGGCGATGCGGGTCAGTCCGAACCCTTGGTTCGAATTCGTGACGAGTGCCATGTCGCGGAGCCAGGCCGAAAAGCTGTGGCCGCACAGTGCGCACGCGCCGCCGATCACGAGCACCATCGTGACCCCTGTAGCGGCTGCACCGACGAGCACCCCGCGCCACGGAATGCGATAACCGGTGACCGAGACTTTCACAGCGAGGAGCGAGATCACGGTCGCGATCACCCCGGCGAAACCGATGTCGAGGCGCCAAGCGAAGCTGAACGCGAGGAGAAGACCGAAAGCCCACCACGCACCGACGCTCGTGCGGCGCGCGATCGAGACGACCGCGAAAACCAGCACGATTCCGTGGATCGGCACGGGATGGAAGAGCTGGTCCACGTACGGC
>JAYTBY010000805.1:0-5628 GCA_043736755.1 Planctomycetota bacterium
GCGCTCCGCGCGGCGCGGCACGCGAAAACGGCGGAGTCGAGCCAGGCTCCGTACCGACAACGACGCGCCGACTCATCTCTTCCAGTAGGCCAGCCGCTCGTGGCTCTTGAGTCGGTACGTGATGCCTTGCGGCCCTTCGAAACGCACGAGCGCATTCAACATCGGCGCCGTCCCGTCCGCGGCGAACCAGTAGCGCGCTTCGACGGACCCGTCGGGTTTCACGAGCTTCAACTCATGCGCGCGAACCCTGCCGATGGGGAGGTCGAGTTCACTCGTCTCGCCGCCGACCACTTTGCACCACATGGGCTCGAACGACACGGCGTGCGTGTCCTTCTGCATCGGGAGCACCGAGAATTCGCCGCTCGCTCCCGGCGCAGTCGGATTCGATCCGCGCAAGACGAGCGTCAACGCGTCGAAGAAGTTCGTGTCACCGTCGAGCTTGCCTTCGCGTCGTCCGGCGCCCGGGAAGTAGACGGATTCGGACCAGCGCAACTTCGAACCGTCGCGCCAGACCTCCTTGAAGCTCGACCCGCAGTCCTCCTGCGTCGAAGCGGTGAGCTTCCACGCCGCGAGGTCCGCGACGCGCGTGTACGTCATCGTCGAGAAGTCGTAGTCGTAGCGCTCCGTCGGAACGCGCTCGGACCAGTGGTGCTTGAAGACCTCGACGCCCTCCTGGCCGTCGGCCTTCACGCCGCGTTCCGGATCGACGAGCTCCTTGTTCGTGTACGCGACCGCTTCGTAGCGGCGCTCGACACCGTAGATCGTGCGCGTCGCTTCGTAGACGCACTTCTCGGCGAGTCCGTCGTACCAGGCGCGATCGGTGCGCCAGTTGTCAGCGGGGGCAATCACAACCGACGCGAGGAGTGCGAGGAACATGGTTCAAGTCTAGGCCGGTTCAGCGACCCGCAGGCACCAACTTTGCCCAACCCGCCGGTCGCGGCAGCGTCGGTTCCAGGAGAGCCAGCACGGTCATCGCCGTGCCGAACGACTCGCTGCGCGGGAAAACGCGGTCGTTCCAACCGCCGCTGTCCTCGCGCACCTTCCACAAAAGCGTGTGCAACTGCGCGCGAGCCGCTGCGCGTTCGGCTTCGGGCAAGAACTCGATCGCCTGAGCGACGTAGCGGTGCGCGTAGAAGAAGTAATACGGCGCGATCATGTAGGGAGCCACGTGCGTGCCGTTCTGCTTGCGGCGCTTCTCCAGCCATTCCCAGTGCTCGAAGAACGCCGCGATCGAGCCGCGGATGCGTTCGACGCTGCCCCGTTCGGCGAGGTACAGCGCGACCTCGCACACCGCCATGCGTCCGATCGCGCCGGGCACATCCTCGAAGCCCGCCCCCGTCTGCGCGGCCTTGTCGGATCCGTATTGGAACGCGCCCGTCGCGATGCGCGCGTCCTCGAGCGCCGTCAGAGCCCGTTCGACGACCTTCACGTCGACGGTCAGGCCCTGCTGCCGGGCTTCGAAGAGCGCGAGCAAGGTCGGCGCGGTCATGAACGTCGACGCGTCCGATTCGTCGCCGGCCGGCCGCGAGTAGTTCCAACCGCCACGCTGGGCGATCTCCGTCTCCTGCAGCCTCGACACGAGCATGCCCACAGCCTTGTCGACGTCCTGCGCACTCTTCTCTGGGACGAGGTGCGCGGAACGCAGGCGCAGGAGGAACGTCAACGCGTAGGCATGACCCCAACCGCGCACGTCGTAGCCCTTCTCGAAATCGGCCCCCATGCGCGGGTCCTTCAAGGCTTCGAGGACGAAGTCGAGCGCACCCAGAACGGCGTCGCGACCCTTGCCTTCGGGCGCGCCACCGGTGGCTTCGACGATCGCAGTCCCGACGATCGACGTGCCGCCGATCCGATAGCCGATCGGGATGTCGCCAGCGACTCGGTAGACGCCTTCGTAGGGCCACTCGCGCGGCTCGACGCCGGCCTTCCTCGCCGGCTTCTCGCCGCTCTTCGATCTCTTCCCACCCGATTCCGTGTACGCCTCGCGCTTCTCGACGAGCGCCGGAATCGCGCGCTTCAGCGCGTACTGCACCTCGTCGTGGGTGGGCGCTTTGGGCGCGGCATCTTCGAACGCCGGGACGAACGCGAGCACGCTGGCGGTGACGATCGTGTGCATGCCCACATCGTGGCACGAGTCAGGTAGCGCGGGAAAGCCCCGGCCACCGGCCGCCGACTGCGATCAGCGTCGCGCGGTCGACTTCGCCGGTGCCGGCTCGGGGACGACAGGCACGTCACGCTGTGCGGCGACGAGTGCCTCGCGCCAGCCGCGCAAGAGCGCGACTCGCGACTCCGGATTGATCCCGAAGGTGAAGCCCTTCTGTTCGACCTCGTCGAGGGCCGTGACCAGCGCGGCAGCGGCCTTGGACTGTTCCTGCGCGTACTTCGCGGTCTTCTCCACGAGGAGCTTCGATTCGGCGAGTTCCTTCGTGTGCGCCTCGACCACCTTCTGCAGCGCGGCCACATCCTTCTCCAGACCGCCGGACTGAGCCTCCGCCTGCGCGACGAGGCTGCCCTGATACGCCGAGAGTCCCAGTGCGCAGGTGGCGACCGCGGAGAGAAGGCGGGTGGTGCTCATGTGGCGATCCATCGGACGAAGCAGGCTCGGGCTTGAATGCTTGCTATCTTCCCGAGCTCGATGAGTCCTCCGAATGAAGCCAGGAAGCCGCGTTCCCCGCTGATTTTCATCTTCCTGACGGTCTTCATCGACCTGCTGGGTTTTGGAATCGTCATCCCGCTCCTCCCGGTGTACTCGGAGGTCTACCGCGCGGATCCGCAGACGATCGGCCTCCTCATGGCGAGTTTCTCCGCCATGCAGTTCCTCTTCGCGCCGTTCTGGGGTCGCCTCTCGGACCGCATCGGACGCAAGCCCGTCCTGGTCGGCGGCCTCGTCGGCACAGCAGTCGCCTATGTGATCTTCGCGAACGCCGAATCGCTCACGATGCTGTTCGTCGCACGCATGCTGGCCGGGTTCTTCGGCGCGAACGTGTCGACCGCGCAGGCCTTCATCGCGGACGTGACGACGCCGGAGAATCGGGCGAAGGGCATGGGGCTCGTCGGTGCCGCGTTCGGTCTCGGGTTTTGTCTCGGGCCGCTGCTGGGCGGAGAACTCACGCACTTTTCCATGGCGGCCCCGGGCTGGTTTGCGGCCGGCTTGTCGCTCTCCGCGGCGATCTTCGGTGCGATCACGCTGCGTGAGCCGCCGCGCGCGGCCGGCGCCGAGACGCGCGTCTTCGGTCTGGGACAAGTGCGCACAGCGTTCCGTGACCCACGCCTCGGAACGCTCTTCGTGATGGGCTTCGCGTTCGTCGCGGCGTTCTCGAGCTTCGAGTCCATGTTCACGGTGTTCGGACTCGCGCGCTTCCCCGAGGTCTTCGGTCTCACGCAGCCCGTCGAGACAGCCAGCGTGGACGAGATCTTGCTCGCGGCTCCCGTGACCGGCCGCTACTTGGCCGGCATCGGCATCGTTTCCGCGATCATCCAAGGCGGGCTCATCCGTCGCCTCGTGCCGCGCTTCGGCGAGACGAAGCTCGCGATCGCGGGGCCCGCCCTCCTCGGCATCGGACTGATCGGACTCGCGCTCGCGCCGACGTGGGGCGTCGTCGTCGCCGCGTGTCTCGTACTCCCCATCGGGTTCGGGCTGAACAACCCGTCCGTGTCGTCGCTGCTCTCGCGCGCCGCACCGAGTGACGAGCAGGGTGCCTACCTGGGCCTCTTCGCCTCGACGTCGAGCTTGGCGCGCATGGTCGGTCCCGCCGTGTCCGGGTTCGCGTTCGGGTACTTCGGACCGACGAGCCCGTTCGTCTTCGGGGCGATCCTCCTGGCGCTGTCCACGGTTCTCGCGTGGCGCTACGACCGCCGCTTCGGCGCGAGTTTTCCGCGCGTTGCACCGCGCGCACGAGCGGCGTGAAGCGTTTTCGGATGCGGCCGCGCGTGTTCCCGATTCAAGGGGATTCGCGCTTCGAGGACCTCTTCGCGCGACTCGCAAGTCGACGCGGTGTGATCGCGTTGGACAGCGCCGGCGGTGTGCCGCGCCGCACGAGCCTCATCGCGTTCGATCCGCTGGCCGGCGTCCGGATCCCGGTGGCGATCGAAGGTTTGCGCGCGTTGCACGCCGAGCTCGTGCCCGAGCCCGGTGACGACGTTCCGGGCCCATTTCACGGCGGGTTCGTGGGGGCACTCGCCTACGACCTGGGGGTAGCTGGCGAACGTCCCGTGGACGTCGCTCGCGAGCCATGGGGGACGCCGCTCGTCGTGGGCGGGCTCTACACGGACTTCGTCGTGCTCGACGAGCGGACCGGGCAGGGGTGGCTCGTCCTCGGTGAAGATCCCGGTGATGCCCGCCCCGACGTGACCACGCGACGCGCCGAGATCGAGGCTTTGCTCGCCCGAAGCACGGCGGTGTTCGAGCCCGCGCGCACCGTGGGCCCGGTCACGCGCGAGACATCACCGGAGGAGCACCGCGCGCGCGTCGAGAACCTACGCGAGAGGATCGCGGCCGGTGACCTCTACCAAGCGAACCTCGCGCACCGCATCGAAGTCGGTCTGGCCGGAAACCCGCGCGATCTCTACCTGCGCTTGCGTCGCGTGAATCCAGCACCCTACATGGCCTGGGCCGATTGGGACGAGTCCATGGTTCCGCCCGGAACGCCGTGCGCACGCGGTGCGTTGCTCTCGGCATCGCCCGAGTTGCTGCTCGAGTTCGACGGTCGCGTCGCGCGCACGCGACCGATCAAGGGCACGGCGCCGCGCGGAGTGGACGCCGAAGCCGACATCCTGAACGCCACGAGCCTTCTCGCGAGCACGAAGGACTTGGCCGAGCTGGCCATGATCGTCGACCTCGCGCGCAACGACCTCGGCGCAGCGGCTGTGCCGGGAGAAGTGCGCGTCGAGGCGTTTCCCCGACTGGAGACGTACGCGACCGTGCACCATCTCGTCGCCGACGTCGCCGCTGTCGTTCGGCCCGGCATCGACGCGTTCGAACTGCTCGCGCGACTCTTCCCGGGCGGATCGATCAGCGGTGCGCCGAAGCTCGCGGCGATGGATGCGATCGCGGCGCTCGAGCACACGGGGCGCGGCTTCTTCACGGGTTCGCTCGGTTTCGTGGACGTGCGCGGTCGCGCCGCTTGGAACATCCTGATCCGCACCTTCGTGTGGCGGCCGCGCGCGGTAGGCGGCGAAGTCTCGTTCCACGTCGGCGGCGGGATCACGTGGTCCTCGGATTCGGTCGAGGAGGAGCGCGAGACGCTGCACAAGGGTGCGGGGCTCCTGCGTGCGTTGGAGGGATCGTGAACGAGAGCCTCTGGCCGCGCGTCGATCGCGGAGGTACGGAGCCCCGGGGCGCGCCGAATCTCGGGAAGACCAGAGTTCCCGAGAGGTCCAAGCGCGGTACGACGCTTGCGGCTGCCCCCGCTTGGTGCCGTAATAGCGCGCCTCTGGCCCGACCATCCGGTCCCGAAGAAAAACCCACGATGCATCGCACTATCCTCCTCGTCCTCTGCTGCACGAGCTTGGCTGTTCCGACCGTCCAGGCCAACGCCCCCTTCCCGCCCGCCGTCGTCGACGAGGTGCCCGACAAGCGACCCGAGGTCGAGACCCTCTGCGAGGAGATGAAGGGCCACGTCGGCAAGGGTG
>JAYTBY010000806.1:0-5623 GCA_043736755.1 Planctomycetota bacterium
CTGTCACTCTCCCGCTGAATCGACAGCTCGCGATCGATCGGCACTTGGCCGCCTGTGCTTCGTGCGACGGCTTCGTCGCGACGCTCTCGGCGGCGCCGCCGACCACGATCCTGTTGGGCGAGGACGAGCCCGCCGTCGCGGCCTCGGGTTTCCAGCCTGCGACGTGGGGTTCCCAGCCGGCGGGTTCCCAACCGGCCGCGATCGCGATTCCGATCCGGCGCTTCCCGGTGCGCCGCGTGCTCGTACCTCTCGCCGCGGCCGCCGCGATCGTGCTCGGCATCGGCGTGTGGCGCGCGTTCACGCCGACGGCGACGCGCTCCCCGTGGCCGTCCGCGCCGCTCCTGCGCGGTGACACGGCCGACGCTCTGATCTGGCCGCGCGGCCGCGTGCTCGAGCGATCGGCGGCGACCGCGCGCTTCGTGCCCGCCCTGGCTGCAGCGACCGTGTTCGAACTCGGCAGCGCGAGTGGTCCCGTGCGCATCCAACTGACGAAGACGGACGGCGGCGCGTTCGATGAGCCCGCGCCCATCGCCGACTGGAGCGCGACCACGGTGGCGAGCACCGCGCCCGTGAAGCTCGCTCCCGGTCACTACACGTGGAAGGCGTGGTCGAAGGAGCGCGGTCTCGAGGTCGAACTCGGTAGCCGCGACTTCGAGGTCGTCGCCGACGAAGCGATTCTGCGCGAAGTCTCGAACATCCTCGCGGAGCCCGACGTGGACGCCGTGGTTCGCGCGATCGCACTCCTCGATGCGCGCGGGTTCCGCGCCGACGCGCGTGCGCTGGCTCGCACGCTGCCGCCGTCGCTCGAGCGCGACACCTACCTCGGCCGCTCGCCGGGCCGCTAGGAGCCCGAATGATCTCCGCGGCGCGCGTCGTCCTGCTCGTGACGGCGCTCATGACGTCATCCGCGGCTGGCGCGACGCTCGTATCCTCGGGCACGTCGTCCGCGCGGCAAACGGATCCGGCGGCGAACCTCGGTACGGAGCGGGTCACGTTCGCCGAGACCCTGCGCGCCTTCCGCGGGGGCGACGACTCCGCGCACGGGGCACTCCTCGCGAGTGCGGATCGCATGGCGCGACTCGGTCGCGAGGATGCGCGCGCCGTCGCCGCGTTCTACGCGTCACTCTCGAACGACGATCGGCGTACTGGCCTCGAAGGCGAGGCGAGCTTCGAAGTCCTCTTCGACAAAGTCGCTCACGCGGACGAAAACGAGTCTTCGACGTGGCCGAGCGCACGCGCGCGCATCCTGGCCGAACTCGAGGGAATCGTGGAGGCGCACCGCAACGCGCCGGATCCGTCGCCGGCAGCGCGCGCGCTCTCGCTCGCGGCGATCCTCGAAGAACAGCGCGCGCGGGATGTCGAGGTCACGGAAGCCGATCGCTTCGCGCTCCTCGAACGCGTCGAACTGCGCGCGCGGGAAGCGCTCGTCCTTTTCGCACGGACAGCGCTCCTCACGCCGACGCTCGAACCGGCTTGGCTCCTGGCGCGCGTGGAGGACGCTCGCGGTGACGTCGAGGACGCACGCGCCGGTTTCGAGGACTGCCTCGATCTCGCTGAACGAGTCGACAGTGAGGCCTATCGCGTGCGCGCTCTGTGGGGACTCATCGGCTCCGCGGAGAACGCGGGCGACCTCGCCGAGGAGCGCGACTTACTGCGTGAACTTGCCGCGATCCGGGAACCGAAGGGCGACTGGAGGTTCGCGCGGCGTTGGGCCGCGCTCCTCGTCTCCGAGGACGAATCGGCCGCCGCCGAGCGCTTCCTCATCGCCAATTCGCCCGCGGACGCGTCGGATGTGCCGCAGTGGCATTTCCTCCTTGGCAGTGCGCTCCGTCGCCTCGGTCGCGTCGAGGAGGCCGAGCGTCACTTCGCGTTGGTGCGCCTAGATACGGCGACGAATGGGAGCGCGACGTGCGCCGAGGTCGAAGCAGCGATCTTCCGCGCACAGAGCGCGCTCGAGCGTGGCGATGCAACCGGCGCGCTCGCGTTGGCCGTGCCCCTCGTCGACAGGGCGTGTGCACCGGCAGCTCGCGCGCAGCGCGCATGGACGATCGGCGCCGCACACCTCGCACTAGGCGATGCCGCGAGCGCCGAGGTCGCGTTGCGCGGCGCGTTGGAGCACGGCCGCGCACTCGAAGCACGCCTCGCGCGCACGAATGACGGCTCAGTGTTCGGTGAGGTCGTCGGCCTCGAGACCGTGGCGCTGCTCGCCGATGCGCTGACGCGGCAAGGCCGTGCGCTCGAAGCCGTGCGTGTCGCCGAGGAATTCCAAGCGCGCGCGCTGCGCGGTCACGGCGACGTGCGCATCGCGGACGACCACGTGCTCGCCTGGGCCGCGAGCTTCGAACGCGGGCTCGTGACGTGGATCGTCGGCGCGGACACCACGGTCGTCGCGCACGTTGCACACGATGGTTCCGCGATCTCGGTCTCCATCCCCCTCGGTCGCGAGCGCCTGAACGACGCCGTGCGCCGCGTGCGCGAAGCCGCGATCGCTGGCGACGAGTCGCGAGCACGTCGGCTCGCACTCGAAATCCAGGCGCGCGTCCTGCCGGCCGAGCTGCGCGAGCGCCTGCTCGGCGAGGGACGAATCCTGCTGCTCGCGCACGGGCCGCTCGAGCGGATGCCGTTCGACCTCACGTCGCTCGGTGAGGATGGTGCGGCACTGGTCCTGCCCGGGCTCGCCTTCGACGAACCCGACGCGGCACCGGCGGCCGACGCGTTCGCGACGTGGTCGATCCTCGGCGATCCGAGTTCCATCGACGGGACTAGCGTCTTGCCCGGCGCGCGCGAAGAGGTCCTGATGATCGCGAGCCTCGTCGGCGGAAGCGCACGGAGCGGCGACGGGTTCGATCGACTGGCGCTGCTCGATGCGCTGCGGAGCACGCGTTGCCTCCACGTCGCGACGCACCTCATTCACGGTTGCGGCGAGGGATCGCGCGATGCGGGCCTCCTGCTCGCGCGCGGAGAACTCTTGTGCGCGCGTGAGATCCGCGAAGTGGCGCCGCGGCTCCCGCTCGCCGTGCTCGCGGCCTGCGAAACCGCGGAGGGTCGCGTCGTGGATGCGCAAGCGATGTCCAGCGTGTCGAACGCGTTCCTCGCGTCGGGCACGCGCAATCTGTGCGTCACGTTGTGGCCCGTCGAGGACGGCGCAGCGCGCGCTTGGTCCGAAGCTTTTCACGAGGAGCTCGCGCGCGGATCACGGCCCTCCCACGCAGCGACGGTTGCGCGGGACGAGCTGCGACGCGCCGGCGTTTCCGTGTCCGAGTGGGCCGCGTTCCGCTTCGCCGGCCGGGACTGATCCACCGCGGCACCGCTCTGACCCGTGGCGTCGATCCGGGCCCCTGCGACACGGAAGGAAGTTCTCGGGGCTCTCTACCTGAGGAAGTCTCAAGGCCCACGAAGCATCTGCCGATCTCTGTGCCGTCAGCGGGCCTCCCCAGCTCGCGACACACCCGAGGCCGCACCGATGCTCAAGAAGTACGCCGCATTCGCCACGATCGTGGCCCTATCCGCTCCGATCTCCGCCGTTCCGGAGGGCGCCGTCTCGGCGCCGGTCGAAGTTGGCATCAGCGTGACCAGCACGCGCTTCTTCGCGCGCAACTACTCGGAGACGAGCCAAGTCCTGCTCTTCCAGAGCGGCAGCACGCTCGTGTGGCGCACGCTTGCGCCGGGCCAAGACCTCTCGTGGAACTACCCGACGCAGCTGCTCGACGGCGTGCGTCTCGAAGTGGCGAGCTGGGCCCAGGGCGCGTGGCGCCGCAGCGGCACGATCGCGATCGACCAACTCGCAGCGCGCGGCACCGACGCGGTCTGGATCCAAGGGGACGCAGCGCGCACGAGCTGGTCCGAAATCGGATCCGCACTGTTCATCGAGAACACGGGCTCGAGCCTGTTTCCCCCGTCGCTTCCCGGCGCTTCGAGCGCGGGTTCCGAGGGCGAGAACGCGCTGCTCGCGCCGATCCACGTTCCCGTGATCACGCCGAGCGATACGCCGGTGGGCGACGTTCCTCCGAAGATCGAGGACCGTCCGCTCCCGCCGGTATGACGCACGGAGTGGGGATACCGAGTGTGAGAGAGAGCTCGAGACTGATGAGAGACTGATGGGAACGCGGCCGCTCCACTCGGGGCGGCCGCGGTCTTTTTCGTAAGGTGGAGTGGTCGTGGAAGCCCGCATTCGTGTCCTCGGTCCCGCCCGATTCCCCTCACCGCTCTCGAGCCCCGTGTCGGACGGAGTGTGCGTCCCCGAGTCGATCGTGCGCGTCGACGGCGACATCGAGCCGTGCACGACGTGGGAAGTCGCTGGGCCGCGTGAGCGGCTGTACTTCGAGCCGAGCGCCCTGCGCGCGGCCGTCGTGACGTGCGGCGGACTCTGCCCGGGCCTCAACAACGTGCTGCGCTCGTTGTTCCTGCACCTCCACCACCTCTACGGCGTAGGTGAGCTGCTCGGCGTGCGCTACGGCTACGCGGGCCTCGATCCGGCGACTACGCATCCGCCGATCGTGCTGACGCGGCAACTCGTCGGACGCATCCATCGCCTCGGCGGCACGATGCTCGGCACTTCGCGCGGGCCCATCGCCCCCGAGCGCATGCTCGCGACGCTGCAACGCATGGAAGTCGGCGCGTTGTTCTGCGTCGGCGGCGACGGAACGATGCGCGGCGCGCACGAGCTGTCGAACGCCGCGCGCGCGGCGGGCTATCCGCTCAGCGTTGTCGGCATCCCGAAGACGATCGACAACGACATCCAACATGTGTCGCGCTCATTCGGATTCCGAACGGCGGTCGAAGCGGCGCGGGAGATCCTCGACTCGGCGCACAACGAGGCGACCAGCACGCGCAACGGCGTCAGCATCGTGAAGTTGATGGGGCGCGAAGCCGGGTTCCTCGCAGCCGAAGCGGCGCTGGCGAGCCAGGACGCGAACTTCGTGCTCGTGCCCGAGGTGCCGTTCGAGTTCGACGGACCGCGTGGATTCCTCGCGGCGCTCGAACGCCGCCTCGCGAACACCGGGCATGCCTTGATCGTCGTGGCGGAAGGCGCCGGTCAGGAGCACCTCGGCCACGATCGACTCGAGAAGGATGCATCGGGCAATCGCATCCTCGGAGACATCGGCGCGCACTTGAAGGAGCGCATCGGCACGCACTTGAAGGGTCTCGGGATCCCCTACGCCCTGCGCTACATCGATCCGAGCTATTCGATCCGCAGCCGACCGGCGAACTGCGAGGACGCGATCCTGTGCGATCAACTCGCGCGTCGCGCGGCCGATGCAGCGTTGGCGGGGAAGACGGATCTCGTCGTCGCGAGCGTGCACGACGTGTTCGTGCACTTGCCACTCGAGAGCGTCACGGGAAACAAACGGCGGTTGGATCCCGAAGGCGAGCCGTGGCGGTCGGTGCTCGCATCGACGGGCCAAGCGGCGCGGTTCGGCGGCGCTTGAGGCCGGTCGGACCGACGAGTTTCACTGGCACCATGGCAGCTGGATCGGCACCGAGAATCGAAATCAAGCTCGAGACGGCGGCGCCGACTCCTACCAAACCACCCGCACGCCATTGGTCGTGTTGAATTCCGCACCACTGCCGCAAAAGCCGGGTGCTACGTCGCGGTACCAGAGCTGATAGAAGCGCTGCGACC
>JAYTBY010000807.1:0-2582 GCA_043736755.1 Planctomycetota bacterium
CGAGCGATCGACGCGGCCAACCCGCGCACGAAGGGTCGTGAGATCCCAGCCGGGAGGCTCGGCATCGGCGCCGTCCGGGCGCTCGTCGCGTTCGCGAGCCTGGCCTTCGTGGCGCTCGCGTTCGCGCTGAATCCGCTGGCCGGTTGGCTGAGCGCCCCCGTCCTCGGCGTGTTGCTCGTCTACAGCTATGTGAAGCGCGTATCGAGCACGGCTCACCTCGTACTTGGACTCGCTCTGGCGTTGGCGCCGCTCGGCGCATGGGTCGCGGTGCGGGGCGCGATCGAACCCGACGTAACACCCGTACTATGGCTCGCGCTCGCAGTGCTCACGTGGGTCGCGGGCTTCGACTTGATCTACGCTTGCCAAGATGCCGATTTCGACCGCAAGAATGGGCTCCATTCGATCCCCGCGCGCCTTGGGATCGCGAACGCACTGAGGATTTCGAGCGCGCTCCATGTTGCGACCGTGGTCGCGCTCACGCTGGTCGGTGCGACCGCTCTACTCGGGCTTGCGTGGTGGATCGCGCTCGGCGTGTCTGCCGTGCTCCTCGTGTGGCAACACCGACTCGTCACGCCGAACGACTTGTCGCGCGTCGACCTGGCGTTTTTCACTTTGAACGGTTGGGTCGGCGTCGGACTGTTCGTCGGCCTTGCGATCGATCGCGCACTCGCGAACGGAGGATTCTGATGGCCGCAGCGAAGGGACCTGCGCCGGGCGAGCAGTTGCGCACGTTGGCGTCGACGCTCGCCGGGCCGAAGCTGCCGCGCGGCGCGGTGCTGCGCGGTGAGGAACGCTGGTTTCGCGAGAGCGCGATTCGCGCGTGCGTCGTGGCCGCCGAGAAGGTTGGTCTCGAGGTCGTGCGTCACGATGCGAAAGACCCCGACTTCGATCTGCGAGCGGCGATCTCGGATCTCACCGAGGCGCCGATGTTCTCTTCGGCGCGTTGCGTTGTCGTCCGCAACGCCGCCGCGCTCTTGAAAAAAGAGGGTGACGCGCCCAGTCCGTTGCTCGAGGCCGCCACGCGCTTCTTCGCGGGCTCATCGCCGCCGGGAATGCTCGTGATCGACGCCGAGGGACTGCGCGCCGACAACGCCGTCGTGAAGAAGGCCACCGCGGCGGGTGCGCCCGTGCTCGACCTGCGCCGACTCTACGACGCACCGCCGCCGTGGGAGCGCGGTGGCGATCCGCGTCGCACGGAACTCGTCTTGTGGCTGCAAGCACGCGCGAAAGAGCGCGGAATCGGCCTGAATCCTGACGAGGCGCTCTACGTCTCGGCTGCGACCGGCAATGACCTCGCGGCGCTCGACAGCGCGCTCTCGAGACTCGTGGGTCGCGGGAAGGAGAGTGTGCGCTCTCTCGTCGCGTGGGAGGCCGGTACGGCGCCGTGGGATGTCGCCGAGCAGATCGTGCGCGGCGACGCGGCGCGTGGCGTCGCCGGGATCGAGACGCTTCTGCGCGGCGGATTCTCGAAGGGTGGCGAGCGCGAGATCGATCCGGCGGCACTCTTCGCGATGCTCTTCGGCAGCTTGCGCAACAAGGCGCGCGACGGACTCGCCGGAGCACGTGCCCGCGCTCGTGGCGAAGACCCGCTCAGCGCGTACTCCGGCCCGCCGTTCGGGCGCGACGACTTCGCCGCGCGAGCGACGGCCAGGCTCGACACGGAGTGGGAACTGCTGCTCGAGGATCTCACCGCGATCGAGCGGAAGTCACGCCAGGGGAAGGAAAACGGCGGCGAAGTGGATGCCAACGACCTCGTCGCGTTCACCTTGCGCTGGCGCGTGGAAAAACGCGCGGCAGGCCGCTGAATCCAGGCACGGAACCCCGGTGCCCGGTCGCGCGACGTCGGCGATGTAGACGCGAGAAGGAGAGCAGTTGCACAGCGGGTTCGGAGTGTGTCGGCGCGCGTCGCCACCGCCGTGCCAGATCGCGGAGTTCCGGGTACTTTGGTCGCCAAGTCACTGCTGGACCACGGTGGCGAACGTCGAACCCTCAGCGATCCGAGAGAGATTCCGATGACCGAACAATCCGCACCCCCGATGCCGCAACCGACCGCCGAGCACAAGCTCCTCGAGGAGCACGTGGGCCGGTGGAAGGTGGCTTGCAAGTTCTACATGGACCCGTCGCAGCCGCCGATGGAGACGGACGCGACCGAGACCGTCGAGATGGTCGGCCCGTTCTGGACGGTCAGCAAGTACGAGACCTCGATGATGGGCATGCCCTTCGTCGGTCGCTGCACGATCGGCTTCGAAGTGCACACCGGCAAGTACGTCTCGACTTGGATCGACTCGTTCTCGTCCGCGATGTCCTATTTCACGGGTTCGCGACAGGGCGACACCTTGACGTTCACCGGCGAGACGTTCAGTTGCATGACGAACGGGATCGCGCGGCACCGCTCGACGGAGAAGCACATCAGCAAGAACGAGCGTATCTTCGAGCTCTTCTGCACGCTGCCGGATGGCCAGGAGATCAAGATGATGACGAGCCACTACCGTCGCGCCTGACGGTAGCCTCCGAGGTCGCGCAGCTCGTTCACCGCGCTGGATCGAACGCTCGACGCGCCGACCGTTCCGCGATGCGGGTCG
>JAYTBY010000808.1:0-5618 GCA_043736755.1 Planctomycetota bacterium
GCGTCGAATTCCAGCCGTCGCAACCAACGATTGGCATAGTCGCCGACGAAGAGGTTGCCGCGGTACTCGGCTGGGAACTGGGTCCCTCGGTAGACGTCACCGGCGACGATGCAGCCGCTGCCCGTGACGGTCGCGATCGCCGCATCGTCGTGTCGGTAGCTCCAGGCGGGATACGTGATGCCCGCGCACGAGCCGGTGTAGCAGGCCGCTCCTTCTTGCCGTGGCCAACCGTAGTCGCCGCCAGGGAGAACGCGATTCAGTTCTTCTTGCGCGCTGGGAGAATTCCCGCCGACGTCGCCGACCCACACGGCGCCCGTGAGGGAGTCCACGACGAGCCGGAACGGATTGCGAAACCCGATCGCGAAGAGGGTCGGGCGCGCGCCCGGCACGCCGACGAACGGGTTGTCGGCGGGGATCGCGCCGTCCTTCGCGAAGCGCAGCACTTTGCCGTGTTCGCTGCCGAGATCGCCCGCGCTCGCGCTGAGGTCGTGCTCGCCGACGGAGAGGAGGATGTGGCCGTCCGAACCGAACGCGATCCCACCGCCTTGGTGCGTCTGGCCGGCGAGTTCACTGTCCTGCCACACGACGAACTCGCTCGCTGGGTCAGCGACGTCGCCGTTGAGCGTGTAACGCACGACGCGAGTGCGCGGCTCGAGCGTGCACGCGTAGACGTAGAACCAACCGTTCGCCGCGAAGTCCGGATCGCAAGTGATCCCGAGGAGTCCGCGCTCGCCCGCTGCGCCCACCGCAATCGCGAGCGCGGGCGTCGGGAGTAGCGCACCATTGCGCACGACGCGAATCGTCCCGAGGCGCTGCGCGACGAGGATGCGGCCGTCGGGCGTGAGCGCCTGATCCGTGGGCTCGACGAGCCCGGCGGCCACGACTTGGCGCGTGAATCCGTTCGGCAGACTGGGCGAGACGACGGGTGCGACCTCGTTCGCTCCGTTGGCGAGGAGGGACCACTCGCCGTTCCCGGGTTGACCGGCGACCAGCACGCCCGCGGGCGATCCTGCTCCGCTTGTGTCGTAGAGGCTCGTGCCCACGCCTTCCTCGAAGCGGTAGGCCGCGACGAGTCCGAAGGTCCCGACGGGAACGGGGCGCAGCATGTCCGCCGCGACCTCCGCGCCGCGCCGGCGTCGGTTCCACAGGTGGAGTTCGTCGATCCGTCCATGGAACGCCGGCCGCGTGAGCCCGACGTCGTCCTTCGCGGCGCCGAGGACGAGGAACGGTGCGTACGCGGATCCCGAACCGGGCACGCCGTCGTCGGGATACGAGAGATCGGCGCGCGATTCGTTCGCGGCGCTGGCTGCGTCGATCTGGGCGTCGACGAAGATCGTCTTGTGTCCCGTCTCGACGTCGCGCGAGACGGACACGTGGTGCCAGAGGCCATCGAGCACCAACGTGTCGCCTTCGAGCGTGTTCACGCTGTCCAAGACGGCTCCGTCACCCGGGCCGGTGCCAAATCGAACGCGACCTCCGGCAAGGCTCACGCCGAACCACCGACCCGTTCCCGACGGCACGCCGCGGTCGAGCACGCAGTTCCCGGCCAACCAGCGTGCATCGGCGTAGGAGCCCTGGGCGCCGCTGCTCGACGTGGCGTTCTCGTCCAGGGTTCCGCGCACCCAGAACTGCAACGTGAAGCTCCCGGCGCCGATGTCGGACGGTGCGCTGGCGTTCACGCCCGGCGCATCGTCGTCGACGCGGAACCGTGCGCGATCGAGTTGGTTCGTGCCCGTGCCGTGCACGTGGATCGCGGCGACCGAACCGGCGGACGCCGCGGCGGCCGTCGCGAGCACGAGCGACGCTGCGACCATGGAGATCGAGCGAGGTCGATGCACGGCGCTCATGCCTGCATCGTATCCGTGCGCCGCGGTTGCGGGCACCCCTCGAAGCGTCAGTCTCCGCGCCAAATCACGTTGTAGAGCGTGTCGCGCTCCACCGGCACGCGTCCGGCATCGCGGATCCAGCGCACGAGTTCTTCGCGCTGCACCTTCTGCGGCGTCGTCGCGCCGGCCTCGTGGTAGATCTTCTCCTCGACCACCGTGCCATCGACGTCGTCGGCGCCGAACGAGAGTGCTGTCTGCGCTGCGGCCACGTCCATCAGGATCCAGTAGGCCTTGATGTGCGCGATGTTGTCGAGCATCAGGCGGCCGACCGCGATCTCGCGCAGCTCGTCGAGCGCCGTCGGTCCCGGTACGTCGGCCATCTCGGTGTGCTCGGGGTGGAACGAGAGCGGGATGTAGGTCTGGAAGCCGTGCGTCTCGTCCTGCAAGCGTCGCAAACGATCGAGGTGGTCGATGCGCTCCGCCTTGGTCTCGATGTGGCCGTGCAGCATCGTGCAGTTGCTGCGCAGACCGGACTGGTGGACTGTGCGCGCGATCGCGAGCCACTCCTCGCCCGAGATCTTCAAGGCGTACGACTCCTTGTGGACGCGATCGGCGAACACTTCGGCGCCCCCGCCGGGCACGGAGCCGAGGCCGGCCTCGATGAGCTCGGGCAACACGATTGCGAGCGGTTTCTTGGCCTTCTTCGCGATCTGGTCGAGCTCGACCATCGTGAACGCCTTGACGTGGATCGACGGGCGCGCGCGCTTCACGGCGCGCAGGAGATCGAGGTAGTAGCTGTACTCGAGCTTCGGGTGGATCCCCGCGACCATGTGCACTTCGGTGACCGGCTCGTCGAGTTGCGCCGTGATCTTCGCGGCGGCGTCATCGGGCGTCATCACGTAGGCGCCAGCTTGTCTCGGCAGGCGTTGGAACGCGCAGAAACGGCACAGCTTGTTGCAGATGTTCGTGTAGTTGACGTGCTGATTGACGTTGAAGAACGTCAGGTCGCCGTGCAGCCTTTCGCGCACGAGGTTCGCGAGCTCACCGACGACGTGGAGGTCGGCTTCGTAGAGGCGCAGCCCTTCTTCGATCGACAAGCGCGTCCCGGCGACGACCCGGCCCGCGATGTCGCCGAGGCCTGCGCACTCGGCGCGGCGCATCAGGCCAGCGAAGGGCGCGATGGCGGTCGTGCTCACGCGCGCCCTCGGCCCGCAGTCGTCGTCGAGGCCAGGGCGCGGCGTGCTTCCGGTCGCACGACGTCGTGGGTCGCGCCTTCGGTACGCGACATGGGACCGCGCGGCCCGTCCACGCGTTCGTCGTGACGCTCGTCGACGATCCCATACCACGAGTTGCGACGACGCGGCGCGAAGTCGGCGCGCGCGATCTGTCGTTCGATCGCTTCGATGGGGGACAGGTTGAAGCAGCCGGCCGCGGACACGACGTTCTCCTCCATCATCGTCCCGCCGAAGTCGTTGCAGCCGAATCGCAGGGTGATTTGCGCCATTTTCAGGCCTTGCGTGACGTAGCTCGTCTGCACGTTCGCGAAGTTGTCGAGGTAGATCCGCGAGAGTGCTTGGACACGCAAGTAGGTCGACGGCGTCGCGCGCTCGGGGTAGAGGTGCTGCTCGGGCACGCCGTCCGGTTGCATCGTCCAGCACGCGAACGCGGTGAAGCCGCCGGTCTCGTCCTGCAGCGCGCGCAGTCGTTCCAGATGCTCGACGCGTTCCGCCGCGGTCTCGACGTGCGCGAACATCATCGTGGCCGAGCTGCGCAAGCCCGCTTCGTGCACGCGTCGATGCACTTCGAGCCAGCGATCCGTCGACGTCTTCTTGGGCGCGATGATCTGGCGGACGCGTTCGACGAGCATCTCCGCGCCAGCGCCGGGAACACTGCCCAGACCCGCAGCCACGAGGTCGGCGATGACGTTTTCGACCGGGCGCTTCTCGAGGCGCGAGAGGTGATCGATCTCGGGCGCCGAGAGTGCGTGCAAGTTGATCTCGGGATAGCGCGCGCGGAGATCGCCGAGCAAGTCGCACCACCAATCGCTCTTCAAGTAGGGATGGTGTCCGCCCTGCATGAGCACTTGACGTCCGCCGAGCGCGCGCAACTCGTCCATCTTCGCGTGGATCGTCTCGCGCGGGAGCACGTACGACTCCTCGTGTTTGGGGCGCCGATAGAACGCGCAGAATCCACAGTCGGTGATGCAGACGTTCGTCGGGTTCAGGTTGCGATCGACGACGTAGGTGACGACGCGGCTCGGGTGCTTCCGGAACCGCACGAGGTCGGCCAGGCGGCCGAGTGTCCCGAGATCGGCGTGATCGTGCAGAAGGAGCCCGTCGGCCGGAGTGATGCGCCGCCCGTCCTCGACGAGGCCTGCGATCCGCTCGACGTCGGCCGCGAACGCGCCGGTTCGCGCGGCGCTGTCGCGGCGCGACTGCGCGAGCGGCGCGGAACGGCTGTCCGCATCGTCAGGGGTCGGTCGAGTGGCGCGGTCGGTCATCCGGCGGGGCGTGGGTGGCGAAGTTCTGGGCGTACGAAGGACTCTTCAGTCTAGGGCCAGTCTCGGAGCCGATATAGTCGTCATCCCGCTTCCTCCGCGCCGACAGCCCCACGATGAAGAGCCTCCTCCGATCCTCCGATCCACGAGTCCGAAACAGCGCTGCGGTCCGTCGATCGAAGAGCCGCGCAGTGCACGCGGTGCTCGCTCTCGTCCTGGGCACGCACTCCGCCGGCGCGAGCCAGGATCCGCCGGTCGTCCGGCCCGTGGTCGTCGATTCGGCAGCTCTCGAGGAAGCGGCACTCGCTCGACGGCTCAAGGCTGACTTCGACCGCTACGCCGCCGATCTGCGCAGCGCGGTCGCAGGTTTCCAGGCCGAGATCCAAGGCCTCCAGCAGCAAGGCGTGGCGCGCGAAAAGTGGCCGCCGCATCCCAACATCGTGCACTTCCCGCGCTTCGAGGAGCTGGCCATGCAGGACCAGCCCGAGGCACTCCGTTGGTGTCTCTCCGCCGTGGGGCAGATCGGCATCGGCGCGCCCGAGGTCGCCGAGCGGAAGGCCGAGATCTACGCGCGCCTCGTCGTCATCCATGCCGACCTGCCGTGGTTGGCCGATGTCGCGCGTTGGATCCAGGCCGACGGAACACCAGGTGGAATCGGCTTCGAGCGCGCGGACCAGCTTCTCAGTGCGCTGGCCGAAACCACGACCCTCAAGGCGACGCGCGCGGCCGCGTTGTCGGGCCGGGGAGCGCTGCTCGCGACCCGTGTCGATGCCGCCTCCGCCGCCGAACACATGCGGCTCTTGCGCGAGCTCGCCGAGAAGCATGCCGACACGCCCGCTGGTGCCTCCGCGAAAGGGCGACTGTTCCAGGCCGACTACCTCGTGCCCGGGAAAACGCCCCCTGAAGTCGAGGCCGTCGACACGGACGGTAAGGCGCTCAAACTCGCGGACTACCGTGGGAAAGTCCTGGTCCTCGAGTTCTGGGGCTTCTGGTGAGGCGCGTGCGTGCGGGGTCTCCCGCACCTGAAGGAGCTCGTGAAGCTCCACGCCAACGACCCCTTCGCCCTCGTCGGCATCGCGACGGACCAGAACCTCGAGGAGTACCAACGACGCGCGCGTGACGCGCAGGTGACGTGGCGGAACGCGTGGTCGGGCGGAACGCAGGGAACCTGGCCGCTCGGCTGGGGAGTCCAACGATATCCGACGGTGTACGTACTCGACGCAAAGGGGGTCATCCGCTTCGTGGACGTCCGCGGCGAGGCGCTCTCCAGGGCCGTGAAGACCCTGTTGGACGAG
>JAYTBY010000809.1:0-2580 GCA_043736755.1 Planctomycetota bacterium
TCGGTGCCTGGTCGCGAAACCGAGTCGAGCGGGCTCTACTCGATTCAGACGGAGGGCGCTGGCGTCCTGTCGTTCGCACTGGCGATCGATCCACTCGAAGGTGATCTCGATCGACTGAGTCTCTCCGAAGTCGGAGGCATCCACCCAGCACTCGTGGCCGTGCGCAGCGAGGCCGCGGCGGGCGACGACGCGCAGGCCGAAGCACCGCGTCGCGGCGAGCTATGGCGCCCGATCGCGGCACTGTGCTTGGCCTTCCTCGTCCTCGAGTCCCTGTGGGGCGCGTGGATCGGCCGTCGTCGGAGGGTGCGCGCGTGATCGGCCACCTCGGCACATCCCTCATCGGGATGATCGAACCTGCGTCCGGCACTGGCGTGCGCGAGACGTTCCGACTCCTCGACATCCCCGAAGCGTGGATCGTCGTCCTCGTCGTGCTGCCCTTGTGTGCGCTCGTCGCGTGGCTCGCCTACCGCAGCGAGGAACTGGCCCCCGGCCCGCGCGCGACGCTCGTCGTCCTGCGCTTCTTGGCCCTCGTGTTGCTCGCGGCGGTGATCGCACGCCCGGTGTTCGTCGAACGCCGCGAGGAAGTGCGTCCGGCCGAAGTCGTCGTCCTCCTCGACGATTCCGCCAGCATGAGCCGCAAGGACGCCTACGCCGCTGATGAGCGGACGCGTGCAGCACTGAGCGATCTCACGGGTAGCCAGCCGGCCGACGTGCAACGCGTCGAGATCGCGCGCAAGGCCTACGCCGATGTCCTGGCACCGCTCCTCGCGCAGGGCGGCTACGTCCCGCGCGTGCTGCGCTTCGCGGAGAGCGTCGAGCCGCTCGCGGGTCTCGAGAACCTGGCTGCGCGCGGCCGCGCGACGCACCTCGGCGACGCCTTGCAGGCCGCACTTGCGATGCACCGTGGACGGCATGTCACGGACGTCGTCATCCTCTCCGATGGACGCAGCACGGGCGGCATTCCGCCTCTCGAGGCCGCGCGCTCGGCGGCTGCCGCGGGGATCTCGGTTCACACGGTCGTCGTTGGCGATGCACGGCCGGAGAAGAACCTGATCGTCGAGCTGGCCGAGGCTCCGACGAGCGTGCTCGAGGGCGACGAGATCGCGATCGCCGTGCGCGTCGTCGGCCGTGGCCTCGAAACAGGGGCGAAAGTCCGCGTCGTCCTGGAAGAGCTGCCGCGCGGAGATAGCGGCGGCGCGCCGCGCCCGCTCGTGGAAGAGGACGTGTCTGCCGACGACAGCGGAGCGCGCGTGGTCCTCGTCGCGCCACCCGAAGCGCTCGAGCCGGGCGGGACGGAGCGCCGTTTCCGTGTCCGTGTTCCGCCGCGCAACGACGAGTCGCTGCGGGACGACAACCAGATCGAAGTCAGCGTGCACGTCGCGCCCGAAAAGGTGCGCGTGCTCTACGTCGAGGGGTATCCGCGCTGGGAATACCGCTACCTGAAGAACTTGCTCCTGCGTGCCGACGAGAACCTCGAGGTGCAGTGCTACTTGCTCTCGGCGACGCCGGACTTCCTGCAGGAGGCGACGCGATCGCTCGGTCCGCTCCAAGAGGTGCCGACGAGCCGCAAAGACCTCCTCGAGCGTTACGACGTCGTCATCCTCGGTGACGTCAACCCGTACGAGATCTCGCCCGATCCGGCACGTTGCGAGGAGTTCCTGGCTTCCTTGCGCGAATTCGTCGAACGCGGCGGCGGGCTCATCGTGCAGGCCGGCGAGAACGATGCGCCGCGCGCGTTCGCGGGGACGTCGCTCGAGGAACTACTGCCCGTCGTGCTCGAATCGAGCGGTGCCTCGAACGCGCTCGCCGACACGACGCGTGAGTTCCGTCCGCGCCTCGAGGACGCGGCGCTTCCGCACGAGATCGTGCGTCTCGCGCCGGATCCCTCCGTGAACCGGGCCTTGTGGGAGGACGAAGGCGGCCTGCGCGGCTTCTACTGGTTCTATCCGATCGCGCGCGCGAAGCCCGGCGCGCAAGTCTTGTTGCGCCATCCCGACGCGGAAAACCGTCACGGGCGGATCCCGTTGCTCGTCGCGGGCTACTTCCCGGCCGGCCGCACGCTCTACCTGGGCGTGGACGCGACGTGGTCGTGGCGCTATCGCTTCGGTGATCGCTACCACGAACGCTTCTGGCGCAACGCGATCCGCTGGGTCGCGTTGGGTCGCTTGAAGAGCGGTGACCGTCGCGTACAGCTCGACGCCGAGCAATCGAGCTTCGACCTCGACGAGCGCATCTCGCTCGAAGCGCGGGTACTCGACGAGGATTTCAGACCCTCCGAGAAACCTGCCGTCGAAGCGCGCCTGCAAGATCCCGACGGCACCGTGAAGCCCTTCGCACTCGTGCGCGTCACCGATCGACCGGGCCTGTATCGCGCGTCTTTCGACGTGGAACGGCCGGGCGTCTACTCGGCCTGGATCGAAAGCGAGGGTCGTCGCGTCGCGAGCACCGAATTCGAAGTCGAGCTGCCGTCGCGCGAGAACGCGGATCCGACCCCGGACCCCGAGTCGATGGCGGCACTCGCCTCGATGACGCGCGGTCGTGCCGTGCACGTCGCCCGCATCCGCGATCTCGCGGCGGAGT
>JAYTBY010000810.1:0-2575 GCA_043736755.1 Planctomycetota bacterium
ATCGCGTGCAAGTCGCCGAACTCCGCGGCCGTGTCGCCGCTCGCCGCATGAGCTGCCGCGCGCTCGAACAAGACCCACAGACCGCACGGAACTTCGAACGACGACTCCGAACTCATCTCCATGCGCGTGATCGGCGCCAATGCGATCCGCAGCCCGAGACTCGGGTCGTCGCGCACGTCGGCGATCTCGACCTGCATCGGGTCCACACCGCTCGTCGTTTCGAGGTCCGCCAGCGCGACGAGTATCGCGTCGCGCTCCTCCGCGCCGCGCGCGGAAAGAATCGCGATGCGGTCGAGCAGCGTGTCGCGAACCATCGCGGGCGTCGTGGAGATCTCCCGCGCGCGCCGCAGGAGTTCCAGAGCGAGTTCCGAGTCAGCGAGGCGTGCCTGAACCCGCGCTTCGCCGCGCAGTGTGGTCACGAGTTCGAGGATGACCGCGGAATCCGCACCTCGGCCACTACCGAGCGCGGCTTCCAGAACTTCGCGTGCCTCGGTGTAGCGCGTGCGCGCCGGGCCGATTTCGCCGCGGGCCCACTCCGCGGCTGCGCGCCCCGAGAGGAGTCGCGCGAGCCCGAGCGCTGAGTCGACGTCTCGCGGGCGTGCGGCAAGCTCCTCACGCGCTCGCGTGAGCAGTGCCGTCCACTCGAAGATCCCGCGCACGTGAGTCGGGGTCGTCGTGTAGAGCTCGCCTGGAACCGAGAGCATGTTTCCGCCGCCGTCGCCGCCGGGCCAAGGGATGCGCTCGAGCACGCGTCCGTCCGTGGCCGCGAGTTCGATGCGTTCCGCAGCGAACGGAACGACGATGCGCTCGCCGAGGAGTGCCGGTCTTCCCACGCGATAGCGCGATTCGGCGTCGTCCGGCCAAGCCCAGCGCACGCGTGGACGCTCGGAGGAGCGCAGTCCGCCGCCGAACTCGAGCGCCGCGATCCGATCTCCGCCCAAGTACACGGTGCGACCCGATGCGCCGAGCAATTGATCGATCGAGCCCACGGGGGATTTCGCCAGCGCGTGGAGCCGATCCCAACGCCACTGCCAGGCGACGGCCCCTGTCGAGATGTCGAGTCCGATCGCGGAATCGCTGTCGAACGGCAGGGCGACGACCACGCCATCGCTGACCACGACCGGGCAATTGCGCCAATGCGTGATGCGCGTCGGTGCGCGGAAGTCTTGCGTCGGCGGCAACGCGATCTGGTCGTACAGCGTTTCCCAGAGGATGCCGCCGTGGAAGAGATCCACCGCGGCGATCGCGCCGAGTTGCGTGAGGACGATGACGCGATCGCCCTCGACGCGGACTGGGGGAGCGCAGAACTCGTGCTCGGGTCGACCGAACATGTTGAGCTCACGCTGCCCGCTGATCAGCGCCGTGGACCAAGCCAGCGAACCGTCACTCACGTCGAACGCTGCGACGTGCAGATCGATGCGGCCCTGCATCCGTACGAGCGGCACGATCACGCGCCCGTCAGCGATCACAGGCGGACCGGCGCACGTGAGTCTCGTCGCAAGATCGCCCGTTTCCCCGTCCCATTTCGGCGGTGGCGCGTGCGACCACAAGAGCGCACCGGTGCGCGCGTCGAAGGCGTGGAGCCGGCGCTCGGGGATGGGCCGCGTGATGTCGATACGTTGGAACTGCTCGAACTTCAGCTGGGCGAAGTCCACTTGCAGCGCGGCGATCGCCACGTCGTCGTTCACAGCGGGCGCGAGAAGGACCGCGTCCTCGTCGACACCTTTGAAGCGCTCTTCACGGTCCTTCTCGTCGAGCTTCTCCCAACCGGCGGGCTCGCCCGAGTCCCACAGCAGAGTTCCGCCGAACGCCGAGAGGGCCAGGAGACGGAGCCCGGTCGTCACGAACAGTCGATCCCCGGACTTCGCTGCGAAGAGGCCGTCGCCGCGGGCCGCGGATTGGAGCGGATGCCACGGCAAACGGTAGCTGTCGGGCCAGGCATCGTCTTGCGCGCCGGGAGGAGGTCCGGCCCGCTCGTCGTCGCCGGGCAAGCGCAACTCGCGCGCGAGGACGAGGTCGTTCGACGCACGACTGCGCGGTGCCTCCTGCGTGGCATCGCCGCTTGCGGATCGGAGAGCAGCATCGATGCGCAGTGCGACGCCGGTCGGGATCGGCCCCAGACCCTCGAGACGCCGACGCGCATCTTCCCAGCCGGCTGCGGTCGTCGGCGCGAAAGAGGGATCGCCGAGCAGGAACGCTAGCCCGCGTGCCCAAGCGTGCACCGACTGAGCCGAACGACCAGCTTCGAGTTCGAGGTCGCCCAGCGTCAACCACGCGGACGCGGCGGCCGACGTGAGCGGCCAGCGGCGCGCGACTTCCACGAGACCGCGTTCGTCGCCGATCGCGCGCGCTGACTCGAACGATTCTCGGGCTTCGCGCCCGTGGCGCTCGGCATACAGCGCGCGGGCCTCGATCGGGAGTTCGAACAAGCGGTCGCGCACGCGCTGTGCCGCGCCCGGGTGGACGAGCTGGTCCGACACGTGTCCGGTCGTGTTCCGCGGGCGCTCGCCCGGCAGGAGGTCTCCCGCGTGGTCCTCCAAGATGCGCTGGTAGTCCGTCAGCGCTTCACGCCAGC
>JAYTBY010000811.1:0-5605 GCA_043736755.1 Planctomycetota bacterium
TCGAGGCCTTGTACGAGTCGGCGTGCACGCACCTCGGCGTGAGCCACTCCGGGACCCTCGGTGTCGCCCTCGCGCTCGGCCGCATCCGGCTGCACAACAGCGATCCGTTCGGTGCCGAGGAAGTCCTGTGTCGCGCCGCCGCCTCGGCGATGGAGACGCACGGTGGGTCGAGTTGGGCCGCGTGGCTCGCCGCTGTCCAGTGGTGCGAGTCGCTGGTCGTCCTGGGTCGCGGTCGGGATGCCCGCGCCGTGCCGGCCGAGGCTGCCTCGAGCCTGGCGGAGATCCTTGGACCGGATCACAAGAACACGCGTTGGGCCGAGTTGCTCCTGGCGCAGGCCGAAGCCTCCGACGGCTGAGTCACGGGGCGCGGCCCCGTCGACGGAAGTCCTCGAGCCTCGGGGACTTACGCCTCTGGGTCGCAGAGGCTTCGCCATGCTCGGGGAAGGCGTGCGCCGCCCGAAGTGTTCCGGGCGCGGCACTTTTCTGGCGAAATCCTGACGCTCACCGGCGCGATCCGACGTAGAGCCCGTCGAGACTCTCTCCGTTGTGGACTTCCGGCGACCGGCTAATCCGGCAGCGTCTGGCCCGTTCCACGGCCGCCGGAAACGGCTGGGACCCGCGGGCCTCGTGGGGTGCCGCACACACCACGAGATCGGGTTCCTCCTGCCCCACCTCGGCCTCGGCCTGGGTGGGGCTTTTTCTTGGAGACACACGTGAGCCGCGGAGCCGGGGAAGTGGGGCCCGCAGCAGCCCGACTCCTCCAAGTGCTCGGGCTCGGTGTCGGCTGGCCCGAGCGCGCGCGCTCGAAGGGGCGCTGGAACCGGCCACGTGCACGCGCGAATCAAGAAAGTGCGCGGCACCGCGTCCCGACACCCCCCCCGGGCGATGGAACAAGGCGCCGCGCACCGTACTCGAGCCGCGTCAGAGGATCAGGATCAGCAGCACGATCGCGAGCGCCGTGAAGCCCACGATCAACCACTCGCGGTCGGACAACGCGCCGGCGCGGAGCTCCGCGAGGCTGGTCGAGTTCTGATCGGCACGACGCAGCTCGTTGCGCGTGTCACTGCCGAGCGTGTGCGTCACCGGCGCACCGGCGCGCAGCGTGCTGAGCGAGGTTGCCTCGACACTGCGTAGCGCCGCCAACGTCGCGGCGGGACTCGTGAGGGAGTAGCTCGCGCCCACGACAGGTGCGGCGACCAGAAGTAGAGGAGTGAACGTCGTCTTCAACATCATGATGGATCTTCTTTCAGAGGGACTGGATCAGCCTCGGAGCCCGGCACGGCGAGCAACGTGAAGCGCTCGCAGTTCGCCCAGGATTTCTCGAAGACTTCGTACGGGACCAGCACGCGACCGCGCACTGGATCGAGCAAGCAGACGTTTCGCTCCGGCTGGTCGTAGCCCATGACGAGCACGTAGTGCCGCATGTCGGGCTCCGGCATCAACATCACGAGCGGCGGTCGTCGTTCGTCCACATGACGAAACAGTCCTGTCGCGCCGTGGTCGAGCGTGCCGTGGAACAGGAACGTCTCGAAGCCCAGACGATCGAGGCTCTCGCGCAGTTCCCCGCCCGAGAGTCCTTCTTCGGCCTGAGCGACTCGAGCGAGGCGTACGCGCTCGTCGACCGCGATGTCGACGTTCCAGTACGAGCACAGGACTTGGATCGAGACCAAGCCGCAGGCGTACATCTCGTCCTGCTCGAGGAAGGGCAAGTCGAGCACGCGGGCTTCGCTCGAGAGCGCAGCTCGCGACGTCGTCGCGGCACAGCTGGACAGAAGGGCGAGTCCGAGCGCGGCGATTCGGGAGAGCAGCAGCATCCTGAGCGGGAGGCAATGCGTGTGCCACGGATCTCACGCGCTGCGGTGGGTCTGGACCGGGCTCCGGGGAGCTGCGCGTCGAGATGCATTCGCGCCGCTGCACTTTGTGCAATTTGCCGCCGGATTCGACGCTCGTCCGCGCCGCGACCGCGCGCTCGCGAAGTCGTCAGGGGATCTCGATCGTCGCGGACGCCGACTCGAGCTCGACGGACTTCGCGTCGCGGTCGATGATGCCGTTCACGCTGGGCGCGGACGTCCACCAGAGGCGGACTCCATCGCGTGGAGCGGTGAAGCGCAGAGTGTTCCGCTGGCTGGCGCGACCCGGACCGAGAGTGGTGAGGCGTTGTGGGATGCCGCGCCATCGCCAGCCCAGAGTCAGTTTGGAATCGGGCTCGACGACGGCACTCGCGGCGACTTCGATCGTGTACTCGCGCTCTTCGACCCGCTCGTAGCGTCCGTCGGCGCCACTCACGAAGGCGCGACCCCAGTCGCTGTCGATGTCGACGACCAGCGCCGGAACCGAGTCGGCGACCGGGAGCTTGGACCGCACGTCGCTCACCCGCGCGGCCGCGACTTCGGCGTCCGCGGAACCGGGCTCGTTGCGCGCGAGCCACTCGTCGTCGAAGACGAGCGACATCGATCCATCGGGCTCCAGGCGGCCGCAGCGGATGTTCCACGCGTTCCCGCCCGGCCCTGTGCGCAGCGCCTTCCAGTGGAGATCCGTGCCCGTGAGTCCGTGACCCTGCGCGAGCACGATCGGTGTGTACGACGGGACGAGGAGAAGAGTCCCGCAGTCGACGCGGGTCGCGAAGCCGAGCGGCCAGCGGCTCGCGTGCAGGTCGAAGCCGGTCGCTTCGATCTTCACGCCGAGGATCGCGGGCGGATCCGCGCTGATCCCGTCCCAGGGCGGGACGCGCTGCGGACCGCGGACCTCGAACGAGCCATCCGGTCCGATCTCCACATCGCGCAGTCGGCTGCTGAACGCTCCGAGCCCGTCGGGGTGCTTCGATGATCCGCCCGGCCGACCGAACGACAGGCGCATCCGCGTGGGAAGTTCCGATCCGGACGGGACCGCGATCCGGCCGGCAAGCGTGAACCCCGCGTGCAACGTGATGCTTCGCGGCGTGCCGTCGTGCACGAAGAAGAGCCGGCCGTTGGCGCGCGAGTCTGAGTCGAGGACGGTGACGATCACGCGTTCGCCGAGCGGGACGCGCTCGACGCGGCACGAGGAGTCGCCCGCCGCCACGCGCACCTCGTGATGGAAGCGAAGTCCTGGCTGCAGCGCGACCTTGCCCCAACTCTGCGGCAGTACGACGAGCGATTCCCGGTTCGAGTCGACGGCCTGGAACGCGCACGTGAGTTCACCGCGCGCTCCGCCGTCCGGGCGTACGATCGAGAGCTCGAGCGGAGCCGTGGTGATCTTCGACGTGCACGGGACCGTCCAACTCCCACGCGCGCCGTGTTCCGTCTGGAACTCCGCGACGATCAAGCGATAGGTCCGATCCTCGATGTGGACCTCGAGCTTCCGCTCGTGTCCGAACGACTCTCCGAGTCCATCGCCCGAGACCGCGATCGCCCAGCGGTTCGCGCTCGTGAATCCGTGCGTCTCGACACGGGCGAAGCTCTCGCGCATCGCGGCCGCATAGCTCGTGTCGAGATGTCGGAGCCAGGGAAAGGGCTCGATCGAGTCGACACAGCCGCGTAGATCCGAGCCCTCGAAGACGAGCAGCGCATCGGCTTCGAGCACGACTTCGCTATCGAGACCGATCGCCGTCGCCGCGACGTGGCCGGGAGCGCGGACTCGACACGGCAGGCGCGTTTCTCCGAGTTCGCACAGGCCCAGGGCGAGTTCGACGCGTCGCCAACGGCCGGGCTCGTCCTCGATCTCGGCGGACTTCAGCGCGAGCCCTTCGGCCGAGCGCACGCGCAGGCCCGCGGATGTCGCAATGATCTGCGGCGAAACGGGAGTGACGGGCTCGGCGATCGACGCGCGCGCCGCGTCGTCGGCGCCCGACGGACTCGCGAGCGCGCCGTTCAGCGCGCTCCTCGTCGTTGTCGTAGGAGAACGCGACAGCGCGGGCGATTCCGATTCCCCGCGACGACGCAGGCCGAGCACCGCGACGACCACCACCACGGCGAAGACGATCGCGAGCGCGACCTTGCGCCGGCGGTTCATGCGCGTGTCGCCGTGCGCAAGTCGTCGCTTCGAGCGCCGCTCGCGCGTCCCGTGAGCAGCGACACGACGATGAGCGTGAGGAACCCGAGCGGGATCGTCACCAGCGCCGGTTGGCTGAACGGAACGATCGTTCGCGCTGCGGCCTCCGCTGCCGTGAAGCCGTAGACCTTCTCGAGCGCGTCAGGCGACAGCAGCACCCATCCCAGGGACGTCGTGAGTCCGACCAGGATCGCAGCGACGATTCCCTGGCGCGTCGTGTGACGCCAGAAGAGGAGCATCACGAGTGCGGGTAGGTTCGCGCTGGCCGCGATGTTGAACGCCCAACCGACGAGGAAGCTCACGTTGAGTTCCGCGAACAGGACTCCGAGCGCCATCGCACCTGCGCCGAGCCCGACCGTGGCGAACTTCGCAACTCTCACCTTCGTCGCGTCGTCCTTCACGATGCCCAGAACGTTGCCGAGCAGATCGTGCGCGACCGCGCCCGCGCCGGCGAGCACGAGGCCGCTCACGGTGCCGAGCACCGTCGTGAACGCGATCGCCGAGATGATCGCGAACAGCGGCTCGGAAAAGCTGCGCGCGAGCAACGGTGCCGACATGTTCGTGTCGGTCGGATCGAGCGCGCCGCTCGTCATCGCGCCGAGGCCGAGGTACAGCGTCAGGACGTAGAAGCACGCGATCGCCACGATGCCGACGACCGTGCTCTTCCGCGCTGCCGCGGCATCACGCACCGTGTAGTAGCGGATCAGGATGTGCGGCAGGCTCGCCGTGCCGCAGAACAGCGCCAGCATCAGCGACAGGATGTCGAGCTTCTTCGACGTGTCCTCGCCGCGCAGGCCGCGGAAGGTCGGGCTCGCGCCAGGCAGCAGCAGATCCTCGCCGCGGCGCACGAGCGGCTCGTACGTCGTGACGGGCTCGGGAACTTCGGGTGGTCGTCGATCTTTGCGAGACCACGTGACGATCTCACTCTCCGTGATCGTCGCGATGTACTCAACGGGTCCGAGCGGCCCAGTCTCGCGCAAGCCACCCGGCAGCGACGCGACGGTCCCGAAGCGCATTCCCTCAGCGCGCGCAGCATCGAGCGCATTCCTCGCGATCGGCCGCGGCGCAGGCCCACTGTCCACGACGAGTCCGCGCTGAAGGATCAGGCCGACGAGCACGGTGCAGAAAACGACGAGCAGCGCGCCCTTGATGAACTGCACCCAAGTCGTCGACACCATGCCCGCGGTGACGACGATCGTCGTCACGACGACGCCGACGAGCAGCACACCGGCCCAGTGGGGGAGTCCGAGCAGCGGCTGAACGAGCACGCCCGCGCCGACCATCTGCGGGATCAAGTAGAAGACGCTGACGACCAGCGTCGAGATGGCGGCCGCGACTTGGATGCCCTTGCTCTGGAAGCGCGCGTTCAGCGCGTCGGCGAACGTGTACTTGCCCAGTCGACGGATCGGTTCCGCGATGACGAACAGCGCGACGATCCAACCGGCGAGGTATCCGATCGAGTACAGGAACCCGTCGTAGCCGTGGAACGCGATCATCCCGCAGATGCCGAGGAAACTCGCTGCGCTGAGATAGTCGCCAGCGAACGCGATCCCGTTCACGAACCAGCCGACCTGTC
>JAYTBY010000812.1:0-12667 GCA_043736755.1 Planctomycetota bacterium
CCGCGGCCCCGGCCGTCAGCCGATCCGGCGGTTCGGCCGCGGATTCGACCGCGTTCCTGACCGGGAACGACGGCCTCGACCGGCGCACGATCGAGATCCTCTTGCGCGGCATTGCGCAGGTCTCGGAGTCGCGCGACCTGGAGCCGCTCCTGATCGACATCGTCGACACTTCGATCGAGGTCACTGGCGCCGAGCGCGGCCTCCTGATCCTGCACGACGACCAACGCGGTCTCTCGGTGCGCTGTGCACGCGCGCGCGGCAAGAAGCCCGTCGAGGGCCAAGTGAAGTTCTCGACCAGCATCGTGCGCCGCGTGCTGGGCGACCTCGAGCCCGTTCGCGCGCAAGTGTCGTCGGACTCCGAGGCGCTCGAGCTGGGCACGTCCGTCTACGACCTGAAGTTGCGCGCCGTGATGTGCGTGCCGCTCGTCGCGAACGCGGGGCCGGAGGGTCAGGCCGAACGTGGCGTTCTGTACGTCGACTCGAAGGCGGCGACGCGCGAGTACTCGCAGAAGGACCTGTCGCTCTTCGCGGCGCTCTCGCAGTACATCCGCATCGCACTGCAGAACGCGCGCCTGCACATCGACTCCGTCGAGAAGGCGCGGTTGCAGCAGTCGCTCGAGATCGCCGGACAGATCCAACGCGACTTGATGGCCGAGCAGCCGCGCAACGTGCCCGGCTACGACATCCACGGTTGGTATCGACCGGCCGAGGGCACGACCGGCGACTTCTACGAGTTCGTGAAGATGCGCGGCGGACGCCACGGCGTTTTCGTCGGCGACGTGTCGGGGCACGGCATCGGACCGGCGTTGATCATGGCCGAGGCGAAGTCCGCCTTGCGGCAAGGTCTGAAGTTGCTCGACGATCCGGCCGCGATCGTGCGCAGCGTGTGCGAGGACCTCAGTCCGCGCATGGAAGACAACCTGTTCCTCACGCTGTTCGTGGGGGTTCTCGCGCCCGACGGTTCGGTGAAGACGTTGAACGCGGGGCACACGCCGCCGCTGATCTGGCGCGCGGCGACCAAGGCGACCGAGATGATCCCTGGTCATGCGCCGGCACTCGGATTCGTCGACGATTTCCCCTACGAGGACGGGCCGGTTCACAAGCTCGAACTGGGGGACATGCTCGTCATGCTGACGGACGGGCTCGTCGAGGCGCGCTCGATCGAGGTCGCCGACCAGCTCTTCGGCGAAGAGCGCATGCTCGAGTGCGTGGCGCGCCACGCTGCGGCCGGAGTCGACGCGCGCACGCTCGTGGAGCTCGTGATCGCCGAGGTTCTCGAGTTCGCGGGCGGCAAGCGCGAAGACGACATGACGCTGCTCGTCGTGCGTCGCACGGGCACGTGATGTCCGGGCGGCCTGCGACGTCGCACGGGCCCGTGATGCCGCGCGGGCGCAGTCTCCTCGTCCGCGGCGCGCGCTCGTATCCACCGGGCAGTGACTCACAGCCGCTCGACATCGCGATCGAAGATGGCGTCATCGTAGGCCTTGGTCGCGACCTCACGCGCGGCAACCTTCCCGTGCTCGAAGCGCGCGGCTTGACGGCGATCCCCGGGCTCGTCGACGTGCACGTGCACTTCCGCGATCCGGGTTTGGAGCACAAGGAGGGTTGGGATCACGGGTCGGCCGGCGCGCTGCACGGCGGTGTGACCAGCGTCGTCGAGGTGCAGAACAATCCGCCGCTCTCGACGTCGCACGAAGCGCTCGTCGCGCGGATCGAGCACGTGCGCGCGCGCTCGCGCGTCGACTTCGGTTGCCTGGCGAACCTGCTCCCTGAGTCCGTGCCCGAACTCGCGGCGATGGCGCCGCTGACACCGGCGTTCAAGCTGTTCCTCGGCGGATCGACGGGCCTCGGCGGCGAGACGGACGACGACGTGCTGCGCAGTCTCTTCGCGGCTGCCGCGCGCGTGGGCCGGATGATCGTCGGTCACTGCGAAGACGAAGAGATGTTGCGCGCGGGCAAGCGTGCGTTCCCGAACGCGACAGCGAACGAGCACCACCTCGTGCGCAGCAGCGCCGCCGAGATCGAATCGGTGAGGAAGAGCATCGCTTGGGTCGAGGAAACCGGCGCCTCGTTTCACGTCTTCCACGTCTCGACACGTGGCGCGTGCGATTTGATCGGTGCGGCGCGACGCCGCGGACTGCCTGTGTGCGGCAGCACCGGACCGCAGTACGTGCACCTCTCGAACGAAGACGCGCCGCGACTCGGGAACCTCTTGAAGATCAACCCGTCGATCAAGACGCGCGACGACAACGAGGGCATCCTGGCGGCGCTGCGGAGCGGCGACGTCGACGCGATCGGGACGGACCACGCGCCGCATTCGCTCGCCGAGAAGCGGCGCGAGTACGCGCACGCGCCGTCGGGCATGCCCAGCGTCGATCTGCTGTGGCCGCTGACGTGGGAGCTCGTGCGCACCGGGCATCTCGATGCAGCGACTGCGCTCGCGTGCGTGACGACTCGCGCGGCAGCTTCGCTCGCGTTGCCGCGGAAGGGGCGATTGGCCGTTGGTTTCGACGGCGACGTGGTGCTGTTCGACGCCACGGCCTCGCGTCGCGTCGTGGGCGCGAAATTGCCGTCGCGCTCGAAATGGTCTGCGTACGAGGGACAAGAACTCTTCGGCTTCCCCGAGGTCGTCGTGCGCCGCGGCGAAGTCGTGTTCGCCGATGGTCGAGTGGAAGTCGAAGCCGGCGGGCGTCCTCTCGACCTCGAACCGCCCACGCCGCGCGCGTGAAGTCGCACATGGGAGCAGGGCGCGATCTGGAGCTCCTTCCCACCGTGCGCTTCGCCTTGGGCTTCCGCGCGCGCGCCGAGGCGCTGGCGACACGGTTGGCACGCTTGCGCGCGACGTCCGAGAACGACGGCCGCGCGTGGTCCTTCGGCGCGGGCGACGATTTCGCGGGCCTGCGGGCCTATCGACCGGGAGACGACCCGCGTGCGATCGACTGGACGGCCAGCGCGCGCGGCGATGCGCCGCTCGTGCGCGTGATGCGGCGCGCACGCGGAGGTTTGGAGTGGATCGCGATCGACAGCAGCCTGTCCATGGCGATCGGTCCGCCGGCGAAACTGCAATCTGCGGCCGAGATCGCGGCGGTTCTCGCGCTGCTCGCCTGGAAGAGCGGCGCGCTCGCGACGCTCGTCGCGCCACCGTCGGAGGCGCATTTCAGGCTCACGGGGGCGCGTGCGATCGGCCCGCTTTTCGGTTGGCTCGAGGCTCTCGTCGCGCAGGGAGCACTCGAGCGCGGTCTGGTTTCATTTCCGCGCTGCCAGCGCGCGACGTGGATCGGCGATCTCGCTTCGAGCCACGCCCCCGACGTCGGCCGCGCCGCGCCGCGCGGCGTCTCTCTCTTTGCGCTGCAAATCCTCGCGCCGCACGAAATCGCGCCGCAGCTGGATGCCTCCACGCGCGTGATCGATCCCGAGAGCGGCGCGCACCTCGATGCGGGACCGGATGTCCTGGCGCAACACGCGCAGGCGCTCGAGGTGCGTCGTCGAACGCTCGCGCACGAGTTCGCGCGCCGCGGCGGTCGCTTCGCGCGCGCCAGTTCGGCCGAGTCGTTGGAGACCGTCTGCGCGCGGTTCGTGCGACCGTGATCGCGCTCTCGTTCGAGCATCCGTGGGCGTTGGCGCTGCTCGCGATTCCGGTCGCGCTGCTCGTGCTGGCTCGCCGTCGCGCGTCTCCGCGGGGAATCGCGATCGCAGACCTCGAGCCCTGGCGCGAAGCGCAAGCAACGACCGGCGCACCGCGCGCGGTGCGACCGCGACCGCCTACCGTTGCGTTGCTCCTCGCGGTCGCGTCGCTCGCGTGCGCCGCGCTGGCGCTCGCGGGGCCGGGGAGCGAACTCGCGACGCGGCGCTGGACCTGCGTGCTCGATACGACGGCTTCGATGGATCTCGCGTCCGACGGATCGACGCGTCGCGCCCGCGCCATCGAGGCCGCGCGCACTTCTGCTAGCAAGGACAGCGTGGATCTCGTGTGGATCGCAGCGCGCGGTCAACGCGCGGCGGAATCGACGCCCGAAGCTGCGCTGGAGGGGTCCGGAGTCACGACCGGTGACGCGTTCGCCGCGTGGGACGTGCCGAGTGCTTTGTGGATCACGGATGCGCCGCCCACGGATCCGCCGCGCTTCGCCGGTTTCGTCGCGTCAGGCGGCGCAGCGGTCCCCGGACCGATCGCGATCGAGGGCCGGGATCGGATCGATTGGGACGGCGAACGCATCGTCGTCGTCGCCGATGCCGCGCCGCCGATTCGGATCGGTGGCCTCGATGTCGAATCGCCGCGCTCGCCGCTCGAGCGCGTGCTCGCGGCGTGGATTGGCGGCCGTGCCTACGTGACCGGCTCGGACTCGGGTCCCGCACACACACCTTTCCGCGTGAACGTGCGCGCTGGACCAGCACTCGGTGACGTGCTCGCGGGTCGCGATGGATGGAACGCGATGGGGCAGCGGCTCGGCAGCGTACGTCTCGATCGCGAGGAGGATCGCGGGCTCTCTCCGTGGATCACAGCGGGCGACGACGTGCTCGTCGCCGCGGGTCAAGGACGGATCGAGGTCGCGTGGTTGCCGGGCGAGCCGTCGGACGAGTCGGAGTTCGCGGTGTCCTGGGCGCGACTCTTCGACGAAGTCGCGATCCCGCCGCCCGGCATCATTCCGCTCGACGAGCGCCAAGCGGCGGGCGCAGATCGAACCGTGGTCCCCCTAGCGACGGCGGACGCTCCGCCGACGGACAGCACCTGGATCCTGGCAATTTCGGCAGCAGTGCTCGCGCTCGGGGCGATCAGCGCGCGGCGGGCTCGAGTGGATTGGCCGATTGGCTCAGCCCATGACAGGATCGTGCGCATGAAGTTCTTCACGCTGTCGACGCTCCTCCTCGCGAGCGCGTGCTCCGCGCCCGCGACCGTTCACCACGACGCGAAAGGCGCGCTCGGACCGTATTCCGCTCTGGTCGAGACCGGCGATCTCGTCTTCGTCGCCGGGCGCATCGGAGCGACGAAGGCCGAGTTCGACGAAGAGGTCGCGACGACGATCGGGGCCGTCGAGGTCGAGCTGGCGCGAGCCGGTCTCGGACTCGAGGACATGGTGCAGACGACGTGCTACCTGTCGGACATCGCGCTCTACGAACGCTTCAACGCAGTCTACGCCGCGAAAGTTCCCAAGCCTTGGCCCGCGCGCGCGGTCGTCGGCGTCTCGGGGCTACCGGCCGGTGCGCGCGTCGAGATCGTCGCGATCGCGCGCCGGCGCTGATCAACCTCGAGCACGAAATCGGCGGCGGAACACGAGTGCCGCGATCGCGCCGACCAGGACGGCGAACCACAGCGTGCACAGTCGGATGACGATCGTCGCGGACGCTGCCGAGGCGCGCGCTGCTTCGATCCCGAGTCCCGCCGCGACGTACCGCGGCGTGAGCAACGCGCTCATCGACGCTTCGGTGGGCCCCAGTCCGCCGGGGAAGAGGATGAGGACGGCACCCGCGACCGCGCTGAGCGCGAACGTGTACGTCGCGTAGGACAACGTGACGGCGTCCGGCACGAACGCGTTCACGACGCAGTAGAAGCCGGCACACTCGAGCCCCCAACCGAGCGTGGCGACGACGGTGGGCATGACGAGTTCGCGCAGAGCGAACAGCGCGCGCACGCTCGTCAGTGAATCGCGCACACGCGGCACGAAACGCGCGACAACAGGCAGACGCTCGGCGCGGCGCAGCGCGAATTCCTGCAGCGTCGGTGACACCGCGAACGCGAGCAGCGCCGCGCATCCCGCGAGGACCGCGCCGAAGATCCACGCGTGGTCGGGCGAAGTCGCCAGACCGCCGATCGCGATGAGCACGAGGAACGCGAGCAAGTCCGTGAAGCGTTCCGCGAGGACGATTGGCGCCGTGACGTGGATCGGCGTGCCTGTGACTTCTTTGACGAGCCACGACTTGTACGCCTCGCCGAGTTTTCCTGGCGACACGGTGAACGCGAGGCCCGCGAGGCTGATCAGGAACGAAGTCCCGATCGGAATCCGGATGCCGAGCACGGCCAGGTAGTGCTGCCAACGCAGGAAGCGCAGACCGTAGTTCGCGAACGAGAGTCCGCACGCGAGGACGGCAACTGAAATCGGGAAGCGCGCGAGGGCCTCGCCGATCCCGCGCGCATCGCTCCACAGCGCAAAGGCCCCCAGGACGACGAGGCCCAGCACCGCGCCGATCGCCAGCGACCGGCCGAGGCGGTCGCCGCGGTTCCCGTGCTCGCCCGTGCTCGGTTTCGCGTCCATCGAGCCCTCTTCATCGACCGACGACATGGCGCGCGTTGAACGCCGGGGCTCGCTGCCGTTACCCTGCGTGTTCATGCCTGCTCCGAGTGATCCCCAGACGTTCCTCGTCGTCGTCGCCGCCGCGGTGGGCGGCTCGATCGTGGCCCTGCAATTCGTGCTCGTTGCGAGCCTGCGCCGCCTCGAGAAGCGCCTCGGGTCCCTCGATCGCCTCCAAGGGCTCGAAGCTGCGCTGCAGAAGCTGGCCGAGCGCGAGGCCGCGATCGACTTGCGCCGCACCGAACACGTCCTGCTCGACGTGCGCGACCAAGTGAAGCGCCTCGAGGAACGCGTGATGAGCCTGTCCGAGCGCGGCGCGCGCGCTGCGACCAGCACCGACCTCGTTCCGACCGCGTCGACGCCCGCGTCCGCCTCGAGCCTCGTCACCGATCGCATCCTCACGCGGATGCTCGCGCTCGGCTACGAACGCATCCAGATCGTGACGAACGGTGACGATCTCGCGACGCTCTCCACGAGCGAAGGCGACGCGATCGTCGAAGCGCGCCGCGACGGTGCCCTGTGCAAGGGCCGCGTGCGTGTCGCGCACGGCCAAGTCGGCGCCGTCCAAGTCCAGCCGGCCTATTCCGCGTTCCCCTGAATCACATCCATGACTCCCATCGCCACGATCGAGAAGCTCGGCGAGTACGTCGGCCAGCAAGTGACCCTGCGCGGCTGGGTGCACAACAAGACTTCGAAGGGCAAGCTCCACTTCGTCCAGATGCGCGACGGCACGGGCTATGTCCAGTGCGTCGTCTTCCAAGGTGACGTTCCGGCTGAACTCTTCGAAGCGCTCGGTCACGCGGGTCAAGAGTCGAGCCTCATCCTGACCGGCTTGGTGAAGGCCGAGCCGCGCGCTCCCAGCGGCTACGAAGTCTCGGTGAAGGGCGGCGAAGTCCTGCAGAAAGTCGAAGGCTTTCCGATCACGCCGAAGGAGCACGGCCCCGACTTCCTGCTCTCGCAACGACATCTGTGGCTGCGCAGCAAGAAGCAGTGGGCCGTGATGCGCATCCGCGACGCGATCATCACGGCGATCCGGCGCTTCTACGACGAGCACGGTTTCATCTGCGTCGACTCGCCGATCTTCACGCCGGCCGCGTGCGAGGGGACCAGCACCCTGTTCGAAGTGGACTACTTCGACGGCGCGAAGGCCTACCTCACGCAATCGGGTCAGCTCTACGCCGAAGCGACGGCGATGGCGTTCGGCAAGGTCTATTGCTTCGGACCCACGTTTCGCGCCGAGAAATCGAAGACGCGGCGCCACCTGACCGAGTTCTGGATGCTCGAACCGGAGATGGCCTTCGCGACGCTCGACGATGTGATGCAGCACGCCGAGGACTTGCTGTGCTACGTCGTGAAGTCGGTGCTCGAACGTCGGCAAACGGAACTCGCGGTGCTCGAACGCGACCTCACGAAGCTGCAAGCGATCCAAGCGCCGTTCCCGCGGCTCACGTACGACGAAGCGCACGCGATCCTCGAAAAGACGGCACCCGGACAGCACAAGTACGGCGATGACCTCGGCGCGCCGGACGAGACGATCCTCTCGAATCAGTACGACCGGCCGCTGCTCGTGCACCGCTATCCGCACGAAGTGAAGGCCTTCTACATGAAGCGCGATCCGGCCGACATGTCGAAGGCCCTGTGCGTCGACGTGCTCGGACCCGAAGGCGTGGGCGAGATCATCGGTGGATCTCAGCGTGAAGAGGACCTCGAGGTCCTCCTCGGCCGCATCCGCGAGCACAAGCTGCCCGAGGAAGCGTTCGGTTGGTACCTCGACCTGCGTCGCTACGGTTCGGTGCCGCACGGCGGGTTCGGGCTCGGCCTCGAGCGCACGGTCGGTTGGATCTGCGGCCTCGAGCACGTGCGCGAAGCCAGCCCGTTCCCGCGGATGATGCATCGCATCTATCCGTGATTCGCGCCCGTTGGGATCCTCCCTCGCGCGCGCAGGCACGGACAAACTCGCCGCCGAGTTCTTGAACGAACCGCTCCGCGCCGTAACTTGCTGCGCCGCATTCCGCGCCCACTCATGAACACCGCCACCCTCCGCCAATCCCACGACCTCGTCGCGGTGACCGTCGACCCCGTCAAGGGTCGCTGCGTCGTCGCCGTCCGCTCGATCCCGAAGGGGACGCGCATCCTGGCCGACCCCGTCGTCGTCGTGCCGACCAGCGAGTCCGAGCTGACAGACAACACCGTGCTCGGCCGCTACGTTTTCGAGTGGAACGACGACGGCGACCTGTGCGCCGTGCTCGGCTTGGGAAGCCTGCTCAACCACGCGTCCGCGGAGAACGTCGAGCTCGTCTCGAACTTCGACGACCGCACGATGGACTTTTTCGCGCTGAAGGACATCGCCGCGGGTGAGGAACTCGTCTACGACTACGGTCACGACGCGGGTGAGCTCGAGACCTATTACGGGATCCCGCCTGCGCGCGAGCCGGTCTGAAGGTCGATCACGGCTCGCCACGCCGTCGATCCGAGAGAATCTTCGAAACGGCGTCCCCCTTCGCGTGGAGAGCGGGTGGACTGGTGTCGTCACCCCGTTGCGGACGCGAGGTTCCTCGTCTTGATCAAGCTTGTCTGGACCGCGTTTTCGATCCTGGCGCTCGGCGCATCCGCTCGAGCGCAATGCCTGGACTGGTCGGAGCCAGAGCCTCCCGCGGGGCTGATCGACACCGTTGCCGGGAGCGGTTCCGTGCACGCGTTCGCCGTGCACGACGACGGATCCGGACCTGCGCTCTACGTCGCCGGTCAGTTCGCGGGGATGGGGGCCGCGCTCTCGACGAACGTCGCGCGTTGGAACGGCAGCACGTTCGAGCCTCTCGCCGGCTTGCCCGCGGGATCCGGGCCCGCACAGTTCCTGACGGCGGTCGGCATCTGGAGTCTCGACCTCGGCGGCGGTCCGGAGATCTACGCGGCGCAGAACGTCGCGGCACCGAACACGCTGATGCGCTGGGCCGGATCGCAGTGGGTGCCTGCGCCCGGACCGAACGCGCTCGTGAAAGATCTCGTCGTGTTCGATTCCGGCCACGGTCCCGAACTCCACGCGGCCCTCGAGTACGGATCGAGCAGCGGAGCGAACGTCCAGCGTCTCTCGCCCGCGGGTTGGGTTCCACTCGGGCTCGGGCTGAGCGACAGCGTGAACGCGATCGAGGTGTACGACGACGGGTCGGGCCCAGAGCTCTACATCGCCGGGTTCTTCGGGTTCACCGCGGCAGGCGGTCCGCTGCGCGGACTCGCGCGCTGGTCGGGCACGGCGTGGGTCGAGGTCGCGGGAAGCCTCCAGTACTCGAACGGGAGTGGTGGATACGGCTTCGACCTCGACGTGCACGACGACGGCAGCGGCGCGAAGCTCGTGGTCGGTGGACACTTCCACGTCGTCGGTGGACAGAACCTGGCGCATCTCGCCGCTTGGAACGGGAGCACGTGGTCGTCGGCCGGCGTGGCTGTCGACTACACGGTCGTCGAAGTCGAGAGCGTGAGGCTGTCCTCGGGATCGCGGCTCGTCGTTTCGGGCTTGTTTTCGACAGCGAATTCGATGCTCGTGGATCCGCCGATTCTCGTCGGCGGTCCGTCGATCGTCCAACTCGGGCCGGCGTTCAGCACGTCGAACTCGCTCGGCGGCGGGACGGAAGCCTACGTCGCGCACGACGACGGCAGCGGCTTGTCGCTCTTCGTCGGCGGCCGCTTCGCGAGCGCGGGCTACGCCGCGACGAGCTGCATCGCCCGTTACGACGAGACGAACTGGCACGCGTTGGGGGTCGCGCGCTCGATCGCGGGGCAAGCGAGCGCGCTCGAGCGTCATGACGACGGATCCGGCGTGGCGCTCTATCTCGCGGGCAGTCTCGACACGGCCGGAGATCGGCTCGTGCGCCAAGTCGCGCGCTACGACGGCGCGAGTTGGACCGCGGTCGGGCCGATCAGCGCGAACCAGCAAGCCGTGCGTGCGCTCGAGAGCGCGGATGTCGGCGACGGTACGCGTCTCTACGCCGGTGGAGATTTCCAAGTCATCGCGGGCACGATTGCGCGCGCCATCGCGCAGTGGGACGGCGCGACGTGGTCGCCTCTCGCCGGCGGGGGCCTCGAGCCCGCGGGAGAGATCGGCCCGACGGGTTACCGTGTTCAAGCACTGGCGGAGCACGACGATGGAACGGGTCGCGCGTTGTTCGTCGGTGGATACTTCGCCGGTGCTGGCGGCGTGACGGCCGCGAACATCGCGCGTTGGACGCCCGCGGGTTGGTCGAACGTCGGTGCGGGATTGCCCGGTGGCCTCGTGCTCGCACTCGAAGTGTTCGACGACGGCACGGGACCCGACCTCTACGCCGGCGGCAATTTCACAGGGAAAATCGCGCGTTGGGACGGCGTCGCGTGGCAGGGATTGCCGCAACCACCGTCGGGCAGTGGAGGCACGGTGCTCGCACTCGGCGCGTGTCCATTCGCGCCCGAACCGTTGCTCTTCGTCGGTGGTCGCTTCTCGACCGTCGGCGGCGTGCAGACGTTGAGCCTGGCTGCATGGACGGGCGCGAGCTGGCGCACGTTCGGCGTCGGCGCGGCGGGACTCGTGAACAGCGAGGTGAGAGCGTTCCACCTCCTCGATGACGGAGCAAGCCTCGGCCCGCGTCTCTTCGCTGCTGGGCGCTTCGGTCATGTCGACGCGTTGCCGGTCGCGTCCGTCGTGGCTTGGAACGGCGCGGCCTTCGAGATCGTGCCGGGCGGCGTGAACGGCAGCGTTAGCGCGCTCGGTTCGCTCGACGACGGCGCAGGCCCGTCGCTCTTCGCGGCCGGAGCGTTCACGCTCACGACGGGTGGAGTCGTCGCGCAGAACTTCGCGCGCTTCGGTCGTCATGGTGCGCAGGGTTGCGAGCCCACGACGGGCACGAGCACGTGCGACGGCTCGGGCGCGGGTGCGGCGTGTCCGTGCGGCAACATCGGAATCGTCGATCACGGTTGTGCGAACTCGGTGAACACGAGCGGTGCGACGCTCTCCGCGCGCGGCGCCGCCAACGTCGGCATCGACTCAGTGACGCTCGACCTCACGGGCGCGACGCCCTCGGGGACCGTCTTGTTCTTCCAAGGGACGAGCGTTCCAGGCGGAGGCGCTGGGCTCGCGTTCGGCGACGGCGTGCGCTGCGTGTCGGGCACGCAGATCCGGCTCGCCGTCCGTGTCGCGTCGGGGGGATCCGCGAGCTTCGGTGCAGCGATTCCGGGTGACCTCTGCGTTTCGGTCGCGGGCGCGGTCCCAGGCGGCGCGACGCGGCGCTACCAGGCTTGGTATCGCGACGCAGCGGCCTTCTGCACGAGCTCGACCTTCAACCTGTCGAACGGGCTCGAGATCCGCTGGGCCGACTGATCGCGGCGGAAGACCGGGCTCGAACGAGGCGCGCAGCGCGACCGCCGGTATCCTCGACGGCTACGGCGCACGACATTCGCGCCGATGGAGACCCCCCCGATGATGCTGCGTTTCGCTCCCCGGTTCCTCTTCCTCCTCGCTGCACTCGTGCCCGCGTTCGGGTGCGCGAGTTCCTCGGCCGACGTGCGCGCTGCGCGGGGGGATGCTTCTCCTGAATCGGCGTCGATGTCGTGGAGTCCGCAGGACGTCGAGACGCTGCGCTCCGTCTCGACAGCACTGATCTCGCCCGACGGAAAGCAGGTCGCGTACACGCTGAACGTCCCACGCACCGCGTGGAAGGACGAGGACGGTCTGCCCTGGACCGAGCTCCATGTGCTCGACATCGAGAGCGGCGCGTCGCGCCCGTTCGTCA
Organism: Planctomycetota bacterium; assembly: GCA_043736755.1. Lineage (GTDB taxonomy): Bacteria > Planctomycetota > UBA1135 > UBA1135 > JAEUHZ01. The sequence goes on from JAYTBY010000812.1 coordinate 12,041, forward strand.
CCGGCAAGTCGAACGTCGGGCGTTTCGCGTGGATGAACGACTCGCAGACGATCGCGTACCTGGCGAAGCGCGACGGCGACAAGGAAACGTGTCTCTACGCGATCCGCACGGACGGCGGCGAGTCGCGCAAGGTCGCCTCGCTCGACACGTCGATCACGGGCTTCAGCCTCTCGCCCGATGGTCACGAGGTCGCGCTCGTCGCCAATGAGCCGAACTCGAAGGAGCGCAAGGCGCGCGAGGAGAAGGGGTTCAAGCAGCAGATCTACGAAGAGGACAATGCGTTTGCGCGCGTGTGGATCGCCGAAACGAAAGAGGGCGGGGCCGCAGCTCGCAAGCTCGAAGTCGACGGTCACGTCCATCAATGCGTGTGGAGTCCCGTCGATGCGCGCCTCGCACTCGCGCTCGCCCCCACGCCGCTCGTCGACGACGAGTACATGCGCACGCGCGTGCGCGTCGTCGATTCGAAGGACGGGACGGTGCTCCACAAAATCGAGAACCCGGGCAAGCTGGGCACGATCGGTTGGACGCCCGATGCGAAGTTCGTCGCGATGATCGCGGGCGCGGACCTTCACGATCCGGCGGCGACGACGTTCAGCGCGTGGGCGAGCGAGCCGAACTCGGGCGCGC
>JAYTBY010000813.1:0-2571 GCA_043736755.1 Planctomycetota bacterium
GGCATTCCTGGCCTCGGCGCATTGCCGGCTGGAGTTCCAGCGGAGGAGGAAGGGTTCGGCCTCCACAGCGTGCACGCCGACGGACGACCGGCACTCGACGCGCACGTGCGTTGGATGCTCCAGCGCGATTTCGACGCCGTGCGTGCGTCGGGGCGCGATCCCTCCGCGATGCACCCGTCCGATCTCCTGGCCGAGGCCACTCGAACTACACGCACGGCTGCGGGTGGTTTCGCGATGCTCACGAGCGAAGCGGGCACCATGGTCATCGACGCACGCCTCGGCGACGAATACGGCTCGGCCATCGTGCGACGCGAGGACGTGAGCCACCGACGCATCGTCCTCGCGCGCGACACGACGCTCACCGTTCGTGTCGCGGACGCGATCGGCGCACCGCGATCGGGCGTGCCGGTCGTCCTGCGCAGTGCGGACTGTCGCACGATTTGGAGCAGTCGCACCGCGGAAGATGGTCTGGCCACGCTGCGCTTCGCCGATGGCGCGATCCTCGCGGCGCGCGCTCGGTACGACGAGCTCACGGTCGCGGCCGACGTTCCCGGCGGGGCCAGCACGACCCTGCCAGCTGGCGAAGTTCCTGCGGAAATCGTGCATCTCGTCACGCCACCTGGGAAACGCGTCCTGGTGTGGGTGCACGGCGCGGACGGGAATCCCTGCGCGATCGAGACCGTGGTCACGCTCGCGCCGGCCGGACGCGAAGGCGATTGCCGGGACGAGCGACGTCGCACGGTCGTCGACGGTCTCGCGGTGTTCGAGGACGTGACCGCCGGGTCCGATCTCGTGGCCGTCGCACGCACACGTTGCTCGCCCGTCGAACTGCGCGCCGACGTTCACACGACGGAGGTTGACGAGACGAGCATCGTGCTCCGCGCGACCTCGCCGATGCCGCGCGTCAGCGGACGGCTCCTCGATCCACGCGGGAGTCCGTGGCGCAGCTTCGACGTCGTCGCTTGGACCAACGCGAACGGCGCATGGACCGCGCAGGGTTCTGAACGCACCGACGATCGCGGTGCCTTCGTCGTCGACGTGCCGGCGCTCCACGGGGCAGAACGCGCGGTCGACATCGTGTTCGTCGCGCGCAATCCGTACGGTCGCACCGTGGCGAGTTCGGTGCTCTCCCTCGAGCCGCGCTCGGCACCGATGCCGACCGCGTTGGGGGACATCGGGGCACCGGATTGGCCCGTGCTGGTCCGCGGCTCGGTGATCGATGAGAACGAACGGCCCGTCGAACAGGCCTTCGTCGAGCTGTGCGACGCGCGCGGCGTCGCGGATCCGCGCACGCGCGCTGTTGCCGACGAGCGCGGCGCGTTCACGCTGCGCGGGCCGGCTCCAGCGGACGATGCGCTGCTCGTGCGCGCGGTCGAGCCCGAACGCCGCGCGGCCGAGGCGACCGTCGCTCTCCGCCGCGGGGACTCGCGCGCGCGCGTCGTGATCGCCGTGCACGGCGCCCTGCGCGGGAAGGTCGTCTTGCCCTTCGGCGCGCCGGAGGGGGCCGTGATCGTGCGCATCGAACGCGCGAACGGCGCAGCGTTGGCGTTGAGCACGGACGCTGCGAGTGGTTTCGCCTTCAGCAACGTGGACGCCGGCGAAGTGCGCGTCCTCTTCCATCCGGTGGGGTTCGAGGAACCCTTGCTCGTGCTCGAGCGTGTGCTCATTCCGCGCGGCGCTGCATCCGTCGATGCGCGGCTCTCGCACGTCGACTTGACGGAGCGCGCGGCGGTGCTCGAGCTCGAGATCTTCGATGAACGCGGTCAGCCGATGGCGAGCGCGAGCATCGGGCCGGTCACTTCCGAGACGGCGCGTCCGCACGGACGTCCGCACGACATCGTCGATGGCCTCGCGCGCATCCTCGTGGCGCGCGGCATCGCCGCGATCCAAGTCTCGGCCGAAGGCTACGAGCCCGTGATCCTGCGCTCGCCCGCGGGTCGCGTCCGCGTCGAACTGAAACCGGCCGGCGGATGACGCACATGCCGCGCATCCTCGTCGTCGCGGGCCGCGATCCGAGCGGCGCGGGCCTCGATGCGGATCGCGATGCACTGGCGGGGCTCGCCATCGAGGGCCTCTTCGTCGCGACTGCGGAGACGGATCAGGACGCGGCGGGCGTGCGCTCGATCGGAGCTCGCGACCCTGCCGTTTGGCTCGCCGAGGCTCGACTGGCTGCGCGAGCGGGCATCGGCGCCGTGAAGTTCGGGCTGCTTCCCGGAGCCGACGCGATCGAGAGCGCGGCGCGGCTCGTCGTCGAACTGCGACGTGCTGGACACGTCCATGTCGTCCTCGATCCCGTGATCGCGGCGTCGAGCGGCACACGCTTCCTCGATGCCCTGGAGGTCGAAGTCCTGCGCGGCGCACTGCTCGGCCTCGACGTGATCGTGACGCCAAACCTCTTCGAAGCGGCCGAGCTGGCGCGCGTCCCGGTGCGCGGGCTCGAGTCGAACCTGGCCGCGCGCATCGAGGTTGCCCAGCTCCTCATCGGGCTCGGCGCGGCCGCCGTCGTGCTGAAGGGCGGGCACGGTCGCGAGGATCCGGTGCAGGACCTCGTCCTCGAGGCCGGCCGCGCAC
>JAYTBY010000814.1:0-5595 GCA_043736755.1 Planctomycetota bacterium
GCGCCGTCCTCAACGGCCAAGGAGGCCGCTTCCGGCGTCGCTCCGTCGCCCTCCTTGCATCGCTTAGGCACGTTCCTCGGAGCGGCCGACTTGTTCAACAGGCTGCTAGGGTCACGACGAACCCGCGTCGCCTGTGATTTCTTCGCAGGCTCCAAGTAGCGCGACGAGGTGCGCCACCGAGTTGGATCACCTCGATACGGGAAGGCCGAGCAGAGCGTCGATGCGGCTGGCGAGCAGTCCGGACATGCACACGGGGCCGCGCTCGTGCGTGCAGCGGCGCGACAGGCACGGTGAGCATGGCGGCGACGGTTCGGCGCGCAGAGCTATGTGTGGCGAACCCGGCGGATAGGGGCCCGTGCGCCGCTCGTCCTGCGGACCGGCCAGCAACATGACACGCATTCCCGACGACCACGCGAGGTGCATCGGGCCGGAATCGGAGCCGACGAACGTCATTCCGCGGCGACCGCAGGCTGTGAAGAGCGCAGCCAGTTCGCGCAAGCCGCGCTGGCCGACCATGTGCGCCACACGCGGATGACGCACGTCCCGCTCGAGCGCCCGGCCGTGCTCGACTTCGTGCGGTCCGCTGACGATCACGACCGGCGTGTGCTCCGCGCGCGCGCGCGCCAGCTCGGCAAAGCGCTCGATGGGCCACGCGCGGATGTCGCCCGGATGCGACACGTGGAGAAGCGCTCCGCCGTCCTCGCGCACGAGCGTCGCGAGCTGGCGTTCGGCCTCCTGGATCTCCTTCGAGGAAAGACCTACATCGAATCGGGGCCACCGACCCGACTTCGGCGCGACGTGACGTGCGAGCCGCAGCACACGCTCGACGGCGTGATCGGTCGCCGATCCGGGAGCGCACGAGTCCGTCACGCTCGACGAGGCGAATCGTTCGCGCCAATCGAGGGCTGCGTAACCGCTCCGACGCGCGGCACGCGCGCAGAGTGCCACCATCGCGCTCTTCACGTTGCCCTGTGCGTCCACGGTCCAATTCGCGCCGAAGTCTTCGAGTTCGCGCGCGAGCCGCCACCATGCGCCCGCTCCGCCGCGTCGATCGAATACGACCGTGCGCTCGAGACCGGGCAGACCGGCGAGCAGTCCAGCGAATTCCGGTTGGATCGCCCAGGCGATGCGCGCGGACGGGAACTCGGCGCGCAGCGCGTGAAACAGCGGCAGTGTCTGCACCACGTCGCCCAAGTGCGATAGACGCACGATCAGGATGCGCGAGTGGATGGCCGACACGCGGCGTAGGTTAGCCTGTGCCCCGTGCTGCGCCGGATCGCAACGAAGTGGGTCCTCACCGTGCTCGCAGCGGTTCTCGTGCCGTTCCTCGGATTCGCGTGGTACGTCGACACGAAGATTGCGGAACGCCACTGGGAAACCGTGCGTTTCTACCTGCTCACGATGGCCGGCGAGACCGCCGTGCGCGTCGACGAAGAGGTCGGCGAGCGGCTGGCGGACGTCGAGACCTGGACGAGTACCACGCCGATCACGTCCTGGGCCGTCGCGGACTGGGGTGGCGAGGAGGCCGGTTTCGGGCCGACCCTCCAGACATCGTTCAATCGGGTCGTGATGGGGGGGCGAGGCTGGGACCTCGTCCTGGCCGTGAACGGGCGCGGCGAGCTCGTGGTTTCCAGCGACGTCGACAAGTCCGGCGCGAAGCTGGAGCCGGTCGTGCTCGCTGGACTCGCGCGCGACTACCGGCGACAGAGTTGGTTCCAGGCGGCCCTCCGCGGCGAGGTCGTGCTGGTCGACCACCACGTGACGGATCTGCTGCCGACGCGCGTCGTCGTCAACACGCCGCACCCCGAGAACTTCCACGTCGGATTCGCGATGCCCGTTCGCGATCCCGTCGATCCCGACCTGGTCGTCGGTGCCGTCTTCGCGCTCCTGAACTGGAGCCACGTGCAGAATCAGGTCCTGCGCAAGGTTCGACCGCGCCTCCAAGGCGGTGAATTCGACATCTACCAGTCTTCGTACACGTGGCTCTGGGCTTCGGACGGCGACACGATCCTGGCGCACCCGAATACTTCGCTCTACGGCAAGCGTGTGTCCGAACCGCCCATCGATTTGCCGCAACTGGCGGCCGCGGCGCGCGCGAACGATTGGGGGATGTACCCCGAGTACGAGTTCCAGGGGCGACGGAAGAACGCTGCCTTCAAGCACTGTCGCGCGATCTCCGACGGCGGGTTCGGTTGGGTCGTCGGTCTCGGCATCGACAACGACGACACGTACGCGACCGTGAACCAACTGCGTGCTGTGCTGTGGACCGCCACGGGTCTCGTGCTGGCGATCGTGGTCGTGTTCACGATCCTCATCGCGCGCCGCACGACGAGGCCGATCGTCGAGCTCAAGGTTCACACCGAGCGGGTCGCGGCCGGCGATCTCGACGCGCGTGTCGTCGTGGAGTCCGATGACGAGCTGGGCGATCTCGGCCGCGCGTTCAACCACATGACGGCTGAGTTGAAGGAGAGCCGCGGACGTCTCGTGAAGGCCGAGAAGGACGCCGCTTGGCGCGAGATGGCGCGCCAGGTCGCGCACGAGATCAAGAATCCGCTCACGCCCGTCCTACTCTCGGCGAACTTGCTCGATCGAGCGAAACGGGAGGGTAGTCCCGAGTTCGATTCGATCTTCGAGCGCACGATCGAACTGATCCGCCGCCAGGTCGAGAACATGCGCAAGATCGCGGCCGATTTCTCCGCGTTCGCGGGTGCGCGCAAGGCGAACCCCGAGCGCGTCGACCTCGCTCGCTCGGTCGGTGAGATCGTGGACCTGAACGCGGCGTGGGCGCGCGAGCAGCGGATCGCCGTGACCGTCCGTGTCGAGCCCGCGTACGTCTGGGCTGATTCGGCTGAGCTGCGTCGCGTGCTCATCAACCTGGTCTCGAACGCCTTCGAAGCGATGCCGGAAGGAGGGGCGCTGTCGATCGAGGTTCGGCGCACGGTGTCCGCGAGTGGTCGCCGAGTGGCGGTCACGATCGAGGACACCGGCGTCGGACTCTCCGACACGGTGCGCGCGCGCCTTTTCGAGCCCTATTTCACGACTCGGACGCACGGTACGGGCCTCGGGCTCGCGATCTCGCGCCGCATCGTCGAAGAACTCGGTGGGACGATCACGCTCGAGCCGCGCACGGATGGACGCGGGACCGTTGCGCGGGTTCTGTTGCCCGAACACGTTGGGGAGACAGTCGCGTGAGTGCTTCGAACGTGGTGCTCGTCACGGGTGGAACAGGGTTCCTCGGCAGCGCCATCGTGCGCCGTCTTGTCGCGCGCGAGGATGAAGTCCACGTCCTCGCTCGCGCGAGTTCGGACCGCAGCGTGCTCCTCGGAACGTCCGTTGTCTGGCATGACGGCGACCTCAGCCTCGGCGATTCGGTGCGCACGGCCGTGCGCCACGTTGCGCGTCGTGCCGTCGAGATGGGACGACGCGCGCAAGTCGTCCATTGCGGCGCGTTGATCAGCTACAAGACCGCGGATCGCGCTCTCCAGGAGTCCACCAACGTCGAAGGCACACGTTGCGTGCTCGCTGCCGCGCGCGAGTGCGACGTTGCACGCGTCCTGCACGTCAGTTCCGTCGTCGCCGTCGGTCACGGACGCGACCCGCGAATCCTGGACGAGACGATCGAGTGGAACAACGGCCCGCTCGGCTGCGACTATGCGACCACGAAGCGCCGCGCGGAAGAACTGGCGGTCGACGCTGCGCGCAACCTCGATGTCGTCATCGTGAACCCCGGCGCGATCTTCGGCGCGTGGGCGGGCAAGTCGAACACCGCGAAGTTCCTGCGACTCGCGGCGGCCGGGAAAGGACCACTCGTCGCGCCGCCCGGTTCGATCGGAGTCCTCGGGATCGACGACGCGGCCGATGGTTGCCTCCTGGGACTCGATCGCGGTCGCCGCGGCGAGCGCTACGTGCTCGTCGAGAGCTGGATGACGAGCCGCGCTCTCTTTGGTCTCGTCGCAACGGTCGTAGGCGGACGGCAACCGTGGTTCACGTTCCCGCGCGTGCTGTGGCCGCTCGTCGTACCGGCGGCGCGACTGGTGGACCTGGTCCGGCCACTCGACATGACCCCGCCCCAGGCGTTGGCGATGCTGGGCGTCGAATTGCGATTCGACGGCCGAAAAGCACGTGCGGAACTGGGCTGGCGGCCGGCGCCATTCGAGTCCGTTCTGCGCGCTACCGTGCGCGGACTCGGGATCGCGATCGCGGACGAGAGCGTTGGGAACGGTCTTCTTACAGCCTCGCGCCAGCGCGACCTCTAGCATGACCTCTGGCGCGCGTTCCGCTTCGAGCGCGCCGCGCGTCTCTCCCCCGAGGTTCCCCTTGTCGAGTCCCTCTCTCCGCCGCGGTGCTGCACCACGCGCGATCCTCTTCCTCGTCGTCCTCGTGCCGATCCTCGTCGCGGCACTGTGGTTCGTCCTCTCGCTGGGCGAAACCGCTCCCGTCGTTGGCCCCAACGCACGAGCGGGCGCGGTCGATCCGGGGGCGAGCGCTGCGCTCGCGGGCGACGCATCGACTGTCCTCGAGGACGGCGGGCCGACCAAAGACGTCGCGCGCAGCGCCGGTGGGACTCCCGGCGTTCGCTTGCGCGGACCGGGCCGTCTCGACGGCTCCGTCGTCGATCGCGCGAGCGGAGTCGGCGTCGCGAACGCCCGCGTCGAACTCCTGCCGATGCCTCCAGCCGGCGCCGCGTTCATCGGGCGCATCTTCCGACTCTTCGCGGGCTCGACGGACCTCTCGCGCAATGGGCGTCCGGTCGCAGTGGCCTACAGCGGTGCCGATGGACGCTTTCGATTCGAGGGCGTGCGCACGGGGACGTACTTCGTCGACGCACGCGGTGACTACCACGTGCCCGAGTCGGCGCCGCGCGCCCGCGTCCTGCCCTCGGGCGTCGGAGGTCCGGTCCAGCTCTTCGTGCGCGGCGGTGGTCGCGTGCTCGGCGAAGTGCTGCTGCCCGACAGCTCGCCGGCGAAAGGCGCGACGCTCGCGCTCGTCCCCGGACCGAACAACTTTCTCTCGACGCTGAACACCGGCGATCTGCGCTGGCTCGACGCGACGAGCGATGAAGAGGGTCGTTTCACGATCCCAGGCGTGCCGCCTGGCGAGGGTTTCGAAATCACCGCGACGGGTGGAGCTTTCGCCGTTTCGCACGCCACGGGCATCGCGATCGCTGCCGGAGCGGACACGCGCGTTCGTCTGCAAACGCGCGCTGGTGCGACGATCTCGGGGCGCGTGCTCGCGAGCCTCGCCGAGGACGAGCCTCTGCCTCTCGCCGACGCGCACCTAGGCGCCGTTCCCCGCGGATTGCGCAACCTGCGCTGTGTCGAGGAAGTCCTGACCGCCACGCATTGCGTCACGCGCGCGGACGGAACGTACACGATGGCCAACGTGCCGCCGGGAGACGTCGATATCGTCGCGATCGAGCGCACGCACCTGCCGAAGATCGGCGCGCGCATGACGCTCGCGGACGGCATCGCGGCCGAGGCGCAGGACATCGTGCTCGATCCCGGCGTGATGATCGCGGGAAGGGTCGTCGACGCGCGCGGCAATCCGGTGCCCGGCGTCGAGCTGAAGTTCGACCTCGTCGATTGGAAGAACTTC
>JAYTBY010000815.1:0-5584 GCA_043736755.1 Planctomycetota bacterium
CGCCCCGACAACTAGAACCGGAAGTAGTTCCGCAGGTCCTTGAGGAGCACGACCTGCGCGCCTTGCGCGACGGCTTCCTTGTAGACCGGCAGTTCCGCCGGCTGGATCGGCGTCTCGACCGGTTGACCGTCCGAGTCCACGAACTGCTCGTTGCCGACGATCAAGAAGTCCGTCGCCTTGTCGAGCTTCGTCTGGACCGTGATCCCCATGCTGGCGAGGAGTCCCTTGAGTTGGTTCTCGGCGTACTCGCCGCTGAAGCCGCCGACGAGGAGGACGTAGCGCTGTCCGCGCGGGTCGTAGAGCGGGTTCCAGACGACATCACCGGGGGACGGCGGATCGAACGGATCGCGTTGATCCGAGAAGCGCACCTCGGCCATCGCGTTCTCGACCTTCGTCACTTCGGCGATCGCTTTGACGCGGTTGTCGTTCGGGCTCGCGACCGTGAAGCGCGTGCCCACGGGCAGGCGATTCGAAGCGCCCAGGTCGATCCAACCCGCGGAAAGCACCTTGGAAACGGCCAGAACTCGGCCGTCCGCTGCCTCGGGCTCCTTCACGAACGGCTGGAGCTTGCGCCCCATCTCGTTCATGCGCGTGCGCAGGGTCTCGGCCTCTTGGGCGAACTGCTTCTCGGCTTCGCTCTTCGCGGTCTGGACCGTGCCGATCTCGGTGGTCTTCGAGCGGACCTGCTCGCGAAGTTCCGCGATCTGGCGCTCGTACTCGCTCTTCGTGTCCTCGACCTGCTGCTGCGCGTCACCGAGCTTGCTGCGCAAATCGGTCGCCTCGGTGGAAGCCGTGGCGCCGGTGTCGCGCAGAGCCTTCTGCAGTTCTTCGATCTGTGCGGCCTTCGCTTCGACCTGACCTTCGAGGTCGGTGATGCGCGCCTTGCGATCGCTGAGCGAGCTCGACACGAGCGGCATCACTTCCGCCAGTGTCTTCACGCTGGCGCCGAGCTCGAAGCCCGTGCGCGCGCCGTCCAGACCCTTCTTCAGGGTGTCGACGTCGGTGTTGTTGCCCTTCGTGGGGTCGCTGTATCCGACGACCTCGGACAGAGCCACGAACTCCTCGGACTTCTTCGTCACGGTCGACCGCAACTCGGTGACCTGCTTCTCGAGCCCTTCGGCTCGACTCTTCTGGTTCTCCAGCTCGCCGCTGGCGAGGAAGAAGGCGACGCCGCCGACGATCGCTGCGACGAGGAAGACGATGCTCCAGATAACGCTGACTTTGGCCATGCCGCGGACCGAACTCTTCATCCGTCGTGCTCCTCGGGGGAATCGTCGCGAGGGCCGCTTGAACGCGGCCTCGAGTGGGGGGGCCTCGCTGGCACGCGCACCGATGGGTGCACGTCCGTCGAGGGGGGTAGGTTGATAACCGAACGCGGGCCGGACCGGCAAGGGTCGTCACGCGACGAGTCGGGCGGCGTCACCTTTCGCGGCACGGGTCGGCCACGTAGGCTCCGCCCACGGCGCCCCCTACCCCGGGCTGTGTCGCTGGTTTCTTCCGATGCCCCACGCCCCTGCTCGACGGAGCTTCGTCCTCGGTATCCTGGGCGGCATCGCCTCGGGAAAATCCGCCGTCGGGCGGCTCCTCGCTGGCACCGAAGGCGTGGTCATCGACGCGGACGCCCTGGCGCGCGAAGTTTTGGAGAGTGCCGAGGTGCACGCCGCCGTCCGCGCCCGGTTCGGGTCCGAAGTCGCCCCCGACGGCTCCCCCATCGACCGCGCGCGGCTCGGCGCGCTCGTCTTCGCGGACCCTGCCGCGCGTCGCGACCTGGAGAACTTGACCCACCCGCGCGTCCGTGCCAGGGTACGTGGGCTCCTGGACGAGGCACGCCGAACGGGCGTGTCGCGGATCGTGCTCGACGTCCCCCTCCTCTTGGAGAATGACGCCCAGCACGCGCTGGTCCGCGAGTGCGACGTCCTGGTCTTCGTCGACGCCGACGACCGCGCCCGCGAGGCGCGAGCGCGCGGATCGCGAGGCTGGGCGGCGGGCGAGGTCACGCGCCGCGAGGCCGCGCAGATACCGCTCGCGGACAAACGCGCGCGCGCCGATCACGTGCTCGTGAATCGCGGATCCCTCGCGGAACTCGAGCGCGATGCGGCGCGGCTCCTCGCGAGCCTCGAGCGCGAACGCGCGCACGACTGAACAACCCCCCTCTCCCGCAACGAGTCGGCCTGACCGGCTGTCGCGGGTCCCCTTTGCCGAACGAGCACATGTGCGGCCGCCGGCTCTCCCCCTCCGTTGGACTCGAGTTCCCGTTGAAGAAGCGTTTCAAGAAGCAGTGGCACAACCGCGGCAACCAACAGGGTGGCCAAGGGTTCCAGCAGGGTGGCGGCGGCGGCGGAGGCGGCGGATTCCGACCGCGCTACCAAGGCGGAGGCACGGCGACGATGGAGTTGCCGCCGCTCGATCACGGCGGGATTCCGGCCGATCTCACGGCCGAGGACTTGTCCGCCTTGATCGAGTCGATCCCGCCGCTCGGCCGCAAGAAGCAGCCCGAAGAAGTGGCGTTGGTCGATCTCTTCGCGCTGAACCTCGCTGATCTGCACGACATCGCCGAGGAAGAAGGCGTCGAAGGCGCGACCGACGCGCGCAACCGTCGCGACCTGATCTTCTCGATCACCGCCGCGCGGCTGCGCGAGCACGTGCCGGTCGTCGCCGAAGGGGTGTTCGCGATCCTCGAGGGCCACGCGTTCCTGCGCTCGGCCGCGTACGACTATCTGCCGTCCGCCGACGACGTCTTCGTGCCGCCGTCCGTCGCGCACCACTTCGGCCTGTACCCGGGCATGAGCGTGCGCGGCAAAGTGCGTCTGCCGCGCGAGGGGGAGCGCTACTTCGCGCTCCAGGAGATCGACTCGATCGATCACCATCCGCCGGAGGAAGCGCGGACGCGTGCGCCGTTCAAGGAGCTCGTCCCGCTCTATCCCGAGAAGCGGATCATCCTCGAGGGCACCAAGGAAAACCCGCTCGAGATGCGCATCGTCGACCTGATCACGCCGGTCGGTCGCGGTCAGCGCGGCTTGATCGTGGCACCCCCGCGCACGGGCAAGACGATCCTCTTGCAGATGCTGGCGAAGTCGATCGTGCAGAACGCGCCCGACGCGCACCTCATCGTGTTGCTCGTCGACGAGCGCCCCGAGGAAGTCACGGACTTCGAACGGATGCTGCCCGAGGGCAAGCGCGAGATCATCAGCTCGACGTTCGACGAGCCGGCTTCGCGTCACCTCGCGGTCGCCGAGATGGTCATGCACAAAGCGCGCATGCTCGTCGAGGCGGGTGAGGACGTCGTGATCCTGCTCGACTCGATCACGCGTCTCGCGCGCGCCGCGAACGTCGAAGCGCCGAGCAACGGGAAACTCCTCTCGGGCGGCATGGAAGCGTCCGCACTGCAGTTCCCGAAGAAATTCTTCGGCGCGGCGCGCAATATCGAGAACGGGGGAAGCCTGACGATCCTCGGCACCGCGTTGATCGAGACCGGCTCGAAGATGGACGACCTGATCTTCGAGGAGTTCAAGGGCACGGGAAACATGGAGCTCGTGCTCGACCGCCGTCTGTCCGACCGCCGGATCTTCCCCGCGATCGACATCAACCGATCCGGGACGCGCAAGGAAGAGCTCTTGTTCACGCCCGAGGAGATCAAGCGCGTCTGGATGCTGCGCAAGGTCCTCAACGAGATGGACCCGGTCGAGGCGATGGAGATGCTCGTCTCGAAGATCAAGAAGACACAGGTGAACGGGCAGTTCTTGTTGTCGATCGGGTGAGGAAGGAAGAAGCAGTTGTGACCGAACCGAACCTCCTCGATGCGACGGGACGACGACTGCGCGAAGACGCGGTCACGGAGATCGTCCGCCGCATCGTCAGCGTCGCGAACCCGAGGCGTGTGATCCTTTTCGGATCGGCGGCGCTGGGCGAGATGACTGCGGACAGCGACGTGGACCTGCTGGTCCTGGAGGACGTAGTGCCCGACGCCCGCGTCGAAGCTCGAAAGATCCGCGCCGCACTCGCGGACTTGCCGTCGCCCTTCGACGTCGTGGTGATGACCTGCGGGCGTTTCGAGGAAACGCGCGGAGTCGTGGGAGGACTCGCCTGGCCGGCATCGCGTTACGGCCGCGTCATCCATGAAGCCGCCTGAGGAGATCAAGCGCGAGTTCGTCCGCCAGTGGATGCACAAAGCGGAGGCGGACCTCGCGACGGCGCACCATCTGTCGGTGACGCGCATCGATCTGGGCTTCGCAATCGGGTTCCACGCCCAGCAGGCCGTGGAGAAGATCGCGAAAGCAGTGCTGGTCTGGCATCAAGTCGAGTTCTTCAAGACGCATGACCTGACGCGGCTCGCTCAACTCCTCGCTCAGGTCGATCCGCGGCTCGCCGAGGTGATCCGGGCGGCGGACGAACTCACGTCCTACGCAGTCGAGGCCCGCTATCCCGGCGACTTGCCCGAGCCCAGCGCAGCCGAAGCACGGCACGCGCTCGCCCTCGCCGAGGCCGTGCGCGCTGCCGCGAACCACAGCCTTCCCCGCGAGCTGAACTGAGCCGGGGTCGCGAAGGGCCTAGCGCAGGGCTACTGGAAACGATCGTCAGGCGGCATGGGAGCTTCGGCCCCGCGGTCCCCGAAGAAGTTCTTCGGCGCCGCGCGCAACATCGAGGACGGCGGTTCGCTGACGATCCTCGGCCCCGCGCTGATCGAGACCGGCTCGACGATGGATGACTTGACCTTCGAGGAGTTCAGGGGCACGGGGAACATGGATCTCGTGCTCGACCGACCTCTGTCCGACCGCCGCATCTTCCCCGCGATCGACATCAACCGCTCCGGCACGCGCAAGGAAGAGTTCCTGTTCACGTCCGAGGAGATCAAGCGCGTCTGGATGCTGCGCAAGGTCCTCAACGAGATGGACCCGGTCGAAGCGATGGAGATGCTCGTCTCGAAGCTCAAGAAGACTTGGGTGAACGGGCAGTTCTTGTTGTCGACCGGCTGAACCCGATCCGGGAACGGCACTTGAAACGCGCAGGAGGATGGAGACACGGCTCCAGCCTCCTGCGCTCGCGACTCCAACGACGGTTCTCATTCCCGTCTACCCCACTCATCACCAGACAGGCGGCCAGTTGTAGTTGGTGATGTCGATGAATCCCGGCGGCGAAGTCCGGCCGAAGTCGTCGACCACCAAGCCTTGGTACTCGCGCGAGTTCGGCGAAGCGTGGACCGTGAACTGGAAGCTGATGCGGCTGAGCCCTGCTGCCGGGCCCGAAGTGTAGGTGTCGACGTCGATGATGTCGGCGCTACTCCACACTCCACGGGTTCTGCAAGTTGTGCGTGACCGACGGTTGCCCGAGGCACGCGCGGTCTTCGATCAAGCGGAAGGTGGAATTGCTCGTGGCAGGCGCGCGGATCAACCAGTCCATCTCGGCTTCATGGTTGTTGGGAAGGACGAACATCGCGACGTTGTCGATCACCGCCGAGAACCGCCGCGGCTGATTGGGGGTGCACTGACCCGCATGGTCGAAATTCTCGAACAGTTGCACCGTCGGCTGAGGAAGAGCATCGGTGATCGCGCGGATCTGTTCCAAGATGACGCCCAGTTCCATCGCC
>JAYTBY010000816.1:0-2561 GCA_043736755.1 Planctomycetota bacterium
TGATCGAATAGCCGCGCTCGAGCACGCGAAACGGCGAGATCGAGTCGAGCGCGCGCGCTGCGAGTGCGATGCGTTGGACGCGCTGATCGAGGCCCCGTCGGCCCGCGATCGCGAGGCGCGGAGTCACGCGCTCGACTCGACGCACGCGTGCGTCGAGTGCAGCGCTCATCGCGGCAGCGAGGCGCGGTCCGGCGCGCTCGAGCTGCGCGCGCAAGCGGGCCAAGCGCGCGTTCGGTGCCTGCGCCACGAGTCGATTCGCCAGACGATCCGCTCGCGATTGCGCACGATCGAGCGCGCCCCGCGCCAGCAGGTGGATCCGGGCCGCGGATTCCACTCGTCGCGTGCGCACGTCGAAAACGCCCTCCATCGCCCGCGCGAGTTCGCCCGCGGCTCGATCGATGCGCTCGATCCGCGCTGCACGGTCGGGGATCGTGCGCTGTGCCGCATCCGTCGGCGTGTGTGCGCGCACGTCGGCGACGAGGTCGGCGAGCGTCGTGTCGGTCTCGTGCCCGACGCCGGACACCACCGGTACGCTCGCCCGTCGGATCGCCTCGAGGACCGGCAATTCGTTGAACGACCACAAGTCCTCGAGCGATCCGCCGCCGCGCACGACGCAGATCACGTCGACGCCGCTCGCGTCGAGCCGATCGATCGCCGCCGCGATCTCGGCCGCCGCGCCGGGACCTTGCACCGATGCGTGCACGAAACGCACGGGATAGCTGGGCCAACGCGCCGAGCGCGTGCGCAAAAAGTCCTGGATCGCGGCGCCGCTACGGCTGGTCACGAGTCCGATCATGCGCGGCAAGTCGGGTAGCGGCCGATGTCGGTCGAACCAACCATCGCCTTGGAGCTTCTTCTTCAGCTCCTCGAGCTGCGCCAACTTCGTACCGATTCCGGCAGGCTCGACGCGCGAGACGATCAACGAGTACGTACCGCGCGGGACGTAGACGTCGAGTTTCCCGTGCGCGATGACCTGAGCGCCTTCGCGCAGATCGAACCGGACCGCGGCCGCCACCGCCGTCTTCCAGATCGTGCACGAGAGCCGCCCGTCGAGGTCGCGCAGCGTGAAGTACATGTGACCCGAGGACGCGACCTTGAGCTCGACGACCTCGCCCTCGACCTGCAACCGCCCCAGCGCATCGAGGCGACTCTTGAGCTCGCGCGAGAGCTCGGAGACCTTCCAGGTGCGCGGTCCCGGCCCCGGTTGGATCGGCGTCGCGGAGTCCCAGGCCTCGTTCCACAGATTCATCGAGGGCCCGTTGTCGCGCATCCGGTGGTCAAGTCAACCGCCGGGCGCAACGTTCGCGGGTCCGGAGGCGGCCGGCTGCGGCGTCACGGCCTCGCGACCACCGACGGGGATCCCCGCGGCTTCCCAAATCGACGCATCCGCCCGGGGCAGGAAGATCCGGTAGCGGCCATCGAGGAACGGGACCTTTTCGTTCCCGCGGATCTGCGAACCACCGCTGAGCTCGATTTCGAGGCCCTTCTCGGCCCGCAGCACCGACATGCGGTCAGCGAACAGCTCGCGCTCGAGCGCGGATTCCGGCGTCAACACGGCGATGTGGACTTCGCGCAGGACCAGACCTTCGCGCGCCGAGAGGCTCTCGATCCTGTAGACGGGCCCTGAGAAATCGGCGCGAAAGCGTCGGTTCAATTCGAAACGCAACGCCGTGATCTCGCGCGGATCCCCCTGCGTGACGGCGGTGCGCTGGTCCTCGCGGAAGAGCTCCGGGACCGCCTCGAACCACGGCGTCGGATCGATGTGAGCGAGATCGATGCGCCGCGTGCCACCGCGACCTTCGGCATCCGGTGGCGCGCCCTCGAATGGTGTCTTCACGCCGCCGCGACGTTCCCAACCCTGCTCGAGGATGAGTGCGAGTGTGTGCGCCGCGCGGCTGCCCTCGAGCTTCAGGCGCTCCGCGTAGAGCGACCCCAGCGGGCGGCCGGTCTCGTCGATCACGCGCAGGACGACAGGGCCCGTCGCACCATTCTCGACCAGGCCCGATTCGAGCAGATCGAGCCCACTGACCTGCTCGATCGCGAGCAGCGATCGCAACGCGAGGTGGACCGCGCGACTGCGTTCCTGACGCGCGAACCGCGCGTTGCGCAGCAGTTCGTCGGCCGAGCGCTGCACCGCTCGAGCGTCGTCGGTCGCGGGGGTCGGGGCTTCGACCGCGGCGGGAGCGAGGGCACTGTCAAGGGCACTGTCAAGGGCACTGTCAAGGGAACTGTCGAGCGCGCGCGCCTCGCGTTCCTCGGCCGGAACGTCGGCTGTGAATCCCGGCGCTCCAGCGAGCGTCGCGAGTCGCGCCATGCCTTGCGTGTAGCGCAACCACTGGCGCTCGCGCTCGAGTCGGACGTCGTGCTCGCGCCGGACCTCGGTCTCGAGCTCGGCGATCCGCACGAACGCGCGGTCGCGTTCCTCTTTGCACGTCACGAGCTCGGCGGTCGCGGCGATTGGTGCAGGGGGCTCTTCGAGTCGGAGGATCGTCGCCGCGTGCGCGCTATCGCCGTCGCATCCGGGGAGCACCACTGCGATCGAGAGCGCGATCGAGAATGCG
>JAYTBY010000817.1:0-2559 GCA_043736755.1 Planctomycetota bacterium
CCGCTTGCGGCATCCCTGCGGCGTCGGCGCTCCTCCCTAGGGTCACAACGAACCCGCGTCGTCGCGCCTTCTTGCAGGGATGACGCAATCAGGGCGACTTTTGAAGCGAACTTCGGGATCACCCCACTAGTGTCCCGTCCCCGAAGTACGCGTCACAATTCGACCCGCAGGCGCTTCCCTGGCGTCGTTGCACTTCCTCCGAGGGACGCAGCGAACCCGCGCCGTCAGCGCGCCTAGCCAGGAAACCGCCTGCGAGCCGACTTGTGACGCGTACTTCGGGGACGGGACACTAGGGTGCCAACGCCGACCGCTGCCTCTGGCCAGCGGATGGTTCCGAGTGCGGGCACCAGCTCCGCCATTCGTTCGGGGAAGTGCTCGGGAGCGGGTCCAGTCTGCAGGCCCAGGAAGTCCTTCAACTGGAGCCCCGCGATCACCACGGCGATCCCTGTCGTGAACCCCGTCGTGACGGGGTGGGGCACGAACTGGATCAATCGACCGAGACGGAACACGCCCATCGCGAGGAGGATCAAGCCGGCGAGTAGCGAGGCCGTCATCAGCCCGCCGATCCCGTGCTCGAGGCTGATCGGCACGAGCAGCACGACGAACGCCGCGGTCGGACCGGAAACGCTCACGCGAGAACCACCGGCGATCGCGATGACGGCTCCCGCGACGATCGACGTGTAGAGCCCGAGTTGCGGAGGCACGCCGCTCGCGCTCGCGATCGCCATCGCGAGGGGTAGCGCGAGGGGTAGCGCGACAATGCCGACGACGAGACCCGCGAGTACGTCGCGGCGCAGATCGCGCGCGCAGAAGCCTTCGCGCCGTGCTTCGCGCAAACCCGCTCCGAGTCGAGCCAGGACTGCGGGCAGACCCGGAATCGATTCGACGTAGCGGGCGGGACTCAACGCAGGAGATCGGCCAGCCAGGTCTCCGCTTCGCGCTGCACCTTGAGCGGGAAGAACGAGAGCTTCCAGCCCAGCTCGACATCGGCCGTGACATCGTTCTCGCTCACCACGAAACGGCCGTCGAAGCCGTCACCGAGGACGACGGCACCCGAGTCGGACCACTCGACGGAACGGAGGTACGCGGCGGCTTTCGGAGCCATGCTGTCCGCGGCTCGGCGGATGCGGGCCATGGCTTCGTCGCGGCCGAGCGCGTGCTCGACGCGGATCCGAACGTTCGTCATCACGGCATTCGAGGGCTTCCACGAGCGCGAGTAAAGGACGGCGCGACCCAGAGCCATCGTGGCGGAACCCGAGATCTGCCCGTGGGTTCTCTTAGGGGCTTGGTCGTACGCCCAGCCGCACGCCTACAGCTTGTCGGTTCGGAGCGGCAGGGGTACGGTCCTCCGGTAGGCTTCGACAATCTCCGTGAAACCGCTTCGAACCAAGCCCTCTCGCGTGCAGCGAGCGCTCAGCGTGATCCTCGCGCCGTTCGCCGTGGGTTGGCTCGCCGGTGGCTCGTGCACGATCGCGGCTTGCTACGAGGAATGCGATCCCTGCTACCAAGCCTGCAAGTGCTCGCATCTGTGCCAGAACCTCGTCGCCGGCGAGAGTGGGCTCACGATCGTCGCGCACAGAGCGTGCATCGTGGAATCCTCGGACGCGCGGTTCGTGCGCCAGTTCCAAGTCGCGGTCGGTCCAACGCTCGAGTTCGTCGCGGAATCGGAATCCACGCGCTTCGTCGACTTCGCACGACGGGTGCTCGAGGTCAACGCCAGCCTGTTCACGGCCGAGCGCGAGCCGCGTTGGTCGTTCGCTGCCGTCCATGCGTTCCGCGACTCGACTGCGATTTCGTTCGAGCTGCTTTCGTCAACGCCCGCGCGCTCGAACTCCGTCACCCTCTCCTTCGACGCGAAGGGCCGCCTGCTCGAGGCCGCTCACGTCGTCGATCACTCTTCCTCATGACCACCGCGCGGACTTCGATGCCGCACGGACCCTCACGATCGGCCGCTGGGCCGCAGGACGTATCTCGATGAAAACTCTCCTCTTCTCCGCGCTCGGACTGGCTCTCGCTCCCGCATCGGATCTGAAGACAACGTATGAGCCGGGCCCCGGTCGCATGATCACGATCGAGTCGACGGTCGACATGGAGACGACCTCGATGGAGGTCGAGCGCGACGGCGAGAAGATGGATGGAATGGGCGGCGGCTCGACGAGCACGGAGCGCAAGGAGGTCCACATCGACCATGTCGTCGAGGCGGAAGGCGGAAAAGCGGCCAAGGTGCGGCGGCATTTCGTCGATCTGGGCGGGCGCTCGACGATGGAGATGGGTGAGACGTCGCGCGAATCCGAGATCGAGAGCCCCTGGAAGGGCGTGACTCTGGAACTCGTTGCAGACGCCGACGGCAAGGTCGAAGCCGAGGTCGTCGCGGGTACGGAACCCGATGGCGAGGGCGCGCTCGAGGGTCACGGGTTGGCACTTTTTCTCGATGGATTCTTGCCGAAGACCGCCGTCGAGGACGGCGCTGAGTGGGAGATCGCGAGCGCGGACGTGATCCGCGGCCTGCGACTCGACGTCCAGCGCAAGCTCTATCCGCCAGCGGCTCGTCCGGAAGGC
>JAYTBY010000818.1:0-2557 GCA_043736755.1 Planctomycetota bacterium
CGCGCTGACGTCCGCGTTCGCGCGGTCCGGTCCCGAGGTCGACCAGGGTCCGACTCCGTGTTGCGAACGGCGCTCAGTTCACGAGATCGACGAGGTGCGGCCCCGTCGGCGACGAGACGCCCGGCGCCGATTCCTCTGTGATCGCGATCGCGCGCAGGTCGTCGACGCCCTCGAAGAAGTGGATCGGCACGCGCGCTTCACCGCGCTCGTCCACGCGGAACGTCCCAGCGAGCTTCGGCGCGCCGCCGACCTTCGCGAACCACAGGTGGTAGAGGCGTGCCTGCGCAATCGGCGCGAGCCCGGCGACGACGAGCTCGCCGCGGCCGTCCTTCGCGCTGACGAAGACGCGCGCATGCGCGTCCGGATCGCCGGTCGGTGCGAGTGCGAACGTGCGGCCCGCCGGCAGGCCGAGTATCGGTTCGAGTCCGTCGCCGCGCGCTCCGCGCAACCACAGGTTCCAAGTGAGCAAGCCGGCGACCGCAACGATGCTCGCGGCGAGCGCGAGCTTCAGCCCGAGATGGCTCGAACGCTGCGTCGACGAAGCTTCAGGCCGCGTCGATCGCGGCACCGCGCGCAGTCCGTCGCGCGCACCGATCTCCGCCAGGACTGCCGCGCGCAACTCGGAAGGCGGTGCTTCGAGCGGTAGTGCGTGGGGGAGCAAATCGAGGATGCGCTGGATCTCCTCGACGCGCACCAGGACGGCCGGATCCGCGCGCAGAGCTTCCTCGAAGCGCGCCGTTTCCGCCGCGTCGAGCGCACCGAGTGCATACGCGTGGATGTTCTCCTCGATCCAGATGGGATGGCTAACCACGCGAGCCCTCCCCTGCGGCACGCGCTTTCGAGGAAGGATCGAGCAATTCGCGCAGGCGTTCGAGCCCGAGACGCATGCGCGTCTTCACGGTGCCCAGCGGTTCGCCGAGCTTGGCCGCGATTTCGGTCTGTGTCAGGCCACCGAAGTACGCCAGCTCGATCGCTTTTCGCTGCGCGGCCGGCAACGCTTCGAGCGCACCGCCGACCCATTCGCGCAAGACGACGCCTTCCGGATGCGGCAACGCCTCCGGTGCATCGGGCGCCGACTCGTCGAGGACACCCGAGCTCTCGCGCTGACGCGCTTGCGACGAGCGCGTCCGCAACAAGTCGATCGACTTGTTGCGCGTCATCCGCAGGATCCAGCTCGCGACGCGTCCGCGCGCCGGGTCGTAGACCTCGGCCTCCTGCCAGCAACGCAGGAACACGTCCTGCACGACCTCTTGCGCGAGTGCCGGATCGCGCACGATCCCCTTGGCCAGCGTGTACACCGCGCGACCGTGACGATCGTAGAGCAGAGCTACGGCCGACTCGTCCCGCGCGCTCATGCGGCGCAGGAGGATCTGATCGGCGAGGGCACCCGAGTCCTCGGGCACGAACGCGACGGCAACGACGGGACTCGTCACGGCGCACGACCGATGGGGACACGGACACCCCGATGCGCAGAGCGGCGCTGGTGGAGCATCGCCCCATCTACGGGTCGGTTTCTCTACGCGGATTGCGGAATCCGTCGGGAAATCACCAGGCGACGACGGTGATCTGGCCCGGGTGCGGGACGAGCGCACGCGAGACGCCCGGCTGACCGTCGCCGTGGAAGACGACCGTGCGCGCCGTTTCCGCCACGGCGAAGACCGCCGATACTCCATCCACGATCGGGGCCCGCGGCGCGGTCATCATTCCGCCGGATTGGAACTGCACGATGTACAAGCTCGTGCCGTGTGCGTCGAGGACCTCGACCTCTTCGATGCCGGCGCTCGGCGGCACGCCTTCGACGCGCAGATGGCAGCGCCGCGCCGCGGTGATCCGCAGGATGTCCCCATCCACGTGGGCATCGAGGTCGTGGGACATGGGCAGCACGAGGTCACCATCGACGTCGATCTGCGAGCGTTCGCGCGGCACGTTCACGAGCGTGAACCGCCCGTCCGCATCCGTCATGACGCCCTCCGAGTGCTCCGTCGTGTGCCCCCATCGAACACGGAACACGATCAGTGACGCGCGCACACGCACCCCTTGGATCGGCGTGCCATCGTGCGCGACCACCACCCCATCGACCTCAGCGATGCGGGCGTTCGCCGGTACGACGATGCGCACGTTGCGCGAGCCGGCTGCGATCGGCTCCGACTCGATGCGCACGAGTTCCTCGGGCGAGTGCGCTTGCAGACGGTACGCACGGTCCTGCAAGCCGGAGAGTCGGAACGACCCGTCGTCATCGCTCGTGGCGCGCACCAAGTCGCCCAGTGCGAGCGCTTCAACGCTCTCGGGCGGGATGTGTCCATCGCGGATCAGCTCAGGGTCGACGGGCTGGACGATCCAGCCCTTTTTCGCACGCCCTTCGTGATCGACGACGCGGCCTTCGATCGTGAGCGGCGGCGGACCGAGGAGGAGACGCTGTTCGCGGAGCGCGGCGGACGACGATGCGAACGTCACCGCGAAGTTTGGCAAGACCGCCGCTTGGAAACCCTTCTTCACCGCGACGAGTGGCAACGGATCCGGCGGCCAGCTCTCGATCGTGAGCACGAATCGCCCTTCG
>JAYTBY010000819.1:0-2553 GCA_043736755.1 Planctomycetota bacterium
TAACTCGGCCCGCGCTCCGGCCAGTTGTCGCGCGCCACCGTGCCCGTCGGCAGCAGCGGTTCTTCGATTTCGCGGTTGTCCGGCACGATCCAGATCGAGGCCAGTCCGATCTGGAAGTCGCGCAACGGCCTTTCCACGAGAGGCCATGCGGTGGCGTAGAGACTGACGCCGTACCCGAACTCCGCGGGCGGCGGCTCGACCTCCATGCTGACGTAGCCGGCGAGTCCTCGCGAGACGAGCCGCGGCTCCTCGGCGGTGGCGATTGCGCCGGTTGCGCAAGATGCGGCGATGAGCGAGACGTGGTGCAAGTACGTTTCGATCGAAGGTCAGTCGGGATGTCGCATGGGACGCCTGTGCTCCTCGGGGACTCGTCGTTCTCTGCGGGCGTTGTCGCAGAAGCGGAGTCGAGTCGCATCGAGTCCTCGCGATCCAGAGGATCGCCGATGCGGGCGCGATTCTTTGGAGGTCTCGGCGAGGCTCTTGTTGCAATGTCAGGTCTGACATATGCTCGCTCTCCGTGTCCGGATCTGACAAGCATCTCGTCTGGCTGCACGGCGAGATCGGGACGCCGCCCTTGAGCTTGGCCGCACGCCTCGAGGCGGGGATCCTCCTGCGTCGGCTCCAGCGCGGCGAATCCCTCTCCATGCCCTACTCCCGTCCAATGCCCTCGATTGGTCCGCGCTGCCACGAACTGCGCGTACGCGATCGAGACCTCTCCTGGCGCGTGCTCTATCGCGTCGATTCGGATGCGATCGTCCTCGTGGACGTCCTCGCGAAGAAGACCCGAACCACGCCCGTGCACGAAATCCAGTTGGCCAAGGAAAGACTGCGCCGCTACGACTCCACCTGACCCTCCGTTGAGAGCTCCCATGAACACCTCCAAGCGCAAGCGTCTCGAAGCCGCCGGCTGGCGCGTCGGCAAGGCAGCCGAATTCCTCGGTCTCTCGTCCGAAGAGGAACTGTACGTCGAGATCAAGCTCGCACTCGCGGACGCCGTGCGCGCGCGCCGTACGAAACTCGGCCTGACGCAGGCGCAACTCGCTCAGCGCATGCGTTCGAGCCAGTCGCGGGTGGCGAAGCTCGAAGCGGGGGACCGGACGGTGTCGATCGACCTGCTCGTGCACGCGCTCGTGCGCTTGGGCGCGACGAGGCTGCAACTGGCGCGCGTGCTCGGGTCGCGGGCTGCGTAGGGCGGCGGATCGGGGAGATAGAGGCCGGCTCGCCGACGCAACTCGCGGACTCGTCGGAGCCTGTTTGGAGCGGGCGAAGGGGTTCGAACCCACGACATTCAGCTTGGGAAGCTGGAGGCGGCGTGATGTCCGTTCGACCGCTCCCGCCCGACGCGATCTGCGGCGCACCATGCCCTCGGTCGCGAGTCAGGGCCAGCGCATCTCGGCGCGTTCATCGGAGGCGGAAGTGACCTCCATCTCCACCGCCGCACCTCGCGAGTCGAGGGCGTGCTGCGCGCTGCCTGCGCCCGGCGTCAAGCAGACGCAGACGACCGCGCGTTCGTGCCCAGAATCCTCGTGTTCGATGCGCGGGTCTCCTGGAAGCCTCTCGCGCGGAGGTCGACGGCTAGAGCCGCGGGCTGCCCGTCCGCGCGACCCTGTCCATCGCAGCGACGAGTTGCTGCGCGATGCCGGGCTCGTGCGAGCTGTGGCCGGCGTCGTCGACCACTGCGTAGCTCGCCTCGGGCCATGCGCGGTGCAGGTCGTCGGCGCCGACGATCGGGCAGACGAGGTCGTAGCGTCCGTGCACGAGGAACGCTGGGATGTGGCGAACTCGGTGCAGGTCCTGCAGCAAGCGATCGTCGGGCGTGAAGCGCTGATTGCGCAGGTAGTGCGCCTCGAGACGCGCCAATGCCCAGCTCGTCGTATCGTTCGTGAGCAGCGCGAGAAACTCGGGGTTCGGCAGCAGAGTGCACGCCGCTCCCTCGTAGGTGGCCCAGGCCTTCGCCGCCGCGCGCGCACGCGCCTCGTCCGCGCCGTTGAAGAGCTCCCAGTACGCCTCGAGGAGATCGCCGCGCCGATCGGCCGGAACGTGTTCCGCGAAGGCGCGCCACAGTTGCGGCGCCATCGCGCGCAGACCGTAGAGCCACCAATCGACTTCGAGCTGTCGCAGGAGCCAGATGCCGCGCAAGCACAGCGAGAGCACGCGTTCCGGATGACGTTGGGCGTAGTAGAGGCCGAGCGTGCTGCCCCACGAACCGCCGAACACGTGCCATTTCTCGAGGCCGAGTCGCGCGCGAATCCGTTCGAAGTCGGCGACGAGGTCGTCGATCGTGTTGTCCGCGAGCTCGCCGAGCGGCGTGCTGCGGCCCGCACCACGCTGATCGACGAGCACCACGCGGAAGGCAGCCGGGTCGAAGAAGCGCCGATCCATCGTCGAACACCCGGCGCCCGGTCCGCCGTGCACGAACAGCACCGGCGCGCCCTGCGGATTGCCGCACTGCTCGAAGTAGAGCGTGTGCAGCGCGGAAACGGCGATACGTTCGCTGTGGAACGGCTCGATCGCGGGGTAGAGGCCGGGAGGTGCCATCTGCGGAAGGCTAGC